>CABYIF010000011.1 GCA_902518985.1 uncultured Alphaproteobacteria bacterium
AATAATTGGGCTCTTGCTTATTGTCCTGTTTAATCTTTTTCAAGGCACTTCAACAAATAAAAATAGCTCAAAAATTTCCTTCTCTGATTTTATGGCTGCAACTGAAAGTGGAACTGTATCAGAAGTCAATATAAGTGGAAATAGCGTCACTGGTTTTTTAAATGATGGAAGAGCATTTAATACTTACGCTCCTAATTATCCAAATCTAGTTGATAAATTAAATGAGAGAGGTGTAAAAATTACAGCTGAGCCATCAGAAAGATCTATGCATCCACTTTTAAGTGTTTTGTTATCCTGGTTTCCAATGCTTTTACTGATTGGAGTTTGGATATTTTTTATGCGACAAATGCAATCAGGCGGTGGCAAAGCAATGGGTTTTGGTAAATCAAAAGCAAAGCTTTTAAATGAAGCTGTTGGAAAAGTTACTTTTGATGATGTAGCTGGAATTGATGAAGCTAAACAAGAACTTGAAGAGGTAGTTGAGTTTTTAAAAGATCCTCAAAAATTTTCTAGATTAGGTGGCAAAATTCCAAGAGGTGCTCTTTTAGTTGGGCCACCTGGTACTGGTAAAACATTACTTGCTAGAGCAATTGCTGGAGAAGCAAACGTTCCTTTCTTCTCAATATCAGGTTCGGATTTCGTAGAAATGTTTGTTGGTGTTGGAGCAAGTAGAGTAAGAGATATGTTCGATCAAGGTAAAAAAAATGCTCCATGTATAGTTTTCATCGATGAAATTGATGCAGTTGGTCGTCACAGAGGAGCAGGCTTAGGTGGTGGAAATGATGAAAGAGAGCAAACTTTAAATCAACTTCTTGTAGAAATGGACGGATTTGAAGCAAATGTAGGAGTGATAATTGTTGCTGCAACTAATAGACCAGATGTACTTGATCCAGCTTTATTACGACCAGGAAGATTTGATAGGCAAATAACAGTATCTAAGCCTGATGTAATGGGTAGAGAAAAAGTTTTAAAAGTTCATATGAAAAAGGTAAAAATTTCACCAAAGGTTGATGCAAAAACTATTGCTAAAGGAACTCCTGGCTTCTCTGGTGCTGATTTAGCAAATTTAGTCAATGAGGCAGCTCTTCTTGCTGCTCGAAAAAATAAAAGAATGGTTACTCAAGATGATTTCGAAGCCGCTAAAGATAAAGTTCTTCTTGGAGCCGAAAGAAGGTCAATGGTGATGACTGAGGATGAAAGAAAGCTTACAGCTTATCATGAAGCTGGACATGCTGTTGCAACTTTACATTCTCCAGAGTCTGACCCAATCCATAAATCAAGTATTATTCCTACTGGAAATGCGCTTGGGTATGTAATGAGATTGCCTGAGAAAGATGAGCTAACAAGTAGATTAGATAAAATAAAAGCAAATCTAGTTATAGGTATGGGGGGAAGAATTGCAGAAGAAATGATTTTTGGTAAAGATAAAATTACTAACGGAGCTACTGGAGATATACAAACCATCACTTTTTATGCAAAAAAAATGGTAACAGAATGGGGCATGAGTGATAAATTAGGAACTGTTTTATATAATAACGATAGTCAGGAAGTTTTTTTAGGTCATTCCGTTGCTCAATCCAAAAATGTGTCAGATGCAACAGCAAAGTTAATTGATGATGAGGTAAGATCAATTATTGATGAAGCTACTAATAAATGTAAGGATATATTAACTGAAAATATTGAACAAGTTCATATAATTGCTAAAGGATTATTAGAATACGAAACTTTATCTGGTGTTGAAATCAACGATTTGATCAAGGGAATTAAGCCATCAAGAGATGACTTAGATAACGATATCGATACACCAAAAAATACTGCTCCTTCTGTCCCAAAAACTGGTGGTTCAGCTACAGCTCCAGCTAACTAATTTTATAAACACTTCACTTTATTTATTTTTTTGAATAAAAGACTTAAATGTCTAAAATTTTTGGCACTGATGGAATAAGGTGCTTAGTCAATAAAGAGCCTCTTACAGCTGAAACTTGCTTAAAAATATCAAAGTCGGTTGCCTATATTTTGAGAAATAAAGGCAATAACAATAGTAGAGTAGTTGTATGTAAGGATACAAGATTATCTGGCTATCTATATGAGCCACTGGTAACAGCTGGTTTTATTTCTATGGGATTGGAAGTGATATTGGTAGGGCCGCTTCCAACACCAGCGGTTCCATTAATGATTAAAACATTAAGAGCAGATATAGGTGTAATGATTACAGCTTCTCATAACACATATGAGTATAACGGTTTAAAATTTTTTGATAGAAATGGTTTAAAACTAAATCAAAAAATTGAAAGTAAGGTTGAAAAGTTAGTTTTAAGCTCAACTGAATATTCTAAAATAGCTAACAAATCATTTATTTCTGGTAAGGCCAGAAGATTAGAAGATGCTTCAGGAAGATATTCTGAATTTTTAAAAAATTGCCTATCAAAAAACTATATTAAGAAAAAGCTTAAAATTGTTTTAGATTGTGCCAATGGGGCAACTTACAGTATTGCTCCAAATTTATTTTGGGAACTAGGTCATGAAATTACTACAATTAATAATAACCCAAATGGTACTAATATTAATAAAAATTGTGGAGCAGTAAATACTCAAAATTTATCAAAAAAAGTAATCCAGAAAAAAGCTGATATCGGATTTGCATTTGATGGAGATGGAGATAGAATTATAGTTGTTGATGAACGTGGTGTCGAAGTCGATGGAGATAAAATTATAGCTTTATTCTGTAAAAATTTTTTAAAACCAAAAAAAATACCTGATCAATTTGATGTTATTATAACAGTTATGTCAAATATGGGATTAGAAAAATATCTGACTGACAAACTAAATCTAAAAATTAAAAGAACGGCTGTAGGCGATATAAATGTAATAAATCAAATGAAAAAGTCTAAATGTTTAATTGGTGGAGAGCAATCGGGACATATCATAATGTCTAAATTTTCAAATTCTGGAGATGGTATATTAGCTGCTTTAAAAATTACAGAAATTATCTCAAAGAATAAAATGATAACAAGTAAACTTTTTGATTTATATAAAGAATACTATCAAGAAAAAATAGATTTATTTTATAAAAATAAAAATAAAAATATGATAAATATTATCGATGCATTAAATAAAGATAAATCTTTAAACAATAAAAATATAAGATCACTAATAAGACTTTCTGGTACTGAACCCGTTCTCAGAATTTTAGTAGAGGGAGAAAGTAAAAGTTTAGTAAAAGCAAATAGTAAAAAAATAAAAAATATAATTAGGCCATATCTTGTATAATAAATTTCTAGTTCCATCTGGTTTTAAGGATAGTTTAAATTTTGACACATATATTGAACATCAATACAAAAATTTAATTATAAATTCCTTTAGAGAAAACGGATTTAGTTTGATTAAAACACCATTAATAGAATTTAGTGATAATTTAGATGCAAATACATTATCTTTAAAATCAAATAAAAAAAAAGAAAAACTAAGTATACGTAATGACATAACCCCTCAAATAATAAGGATTGCTTCCTCGAGATTGGCCAAAAAAGAACGACCAATTAAACTATGTTATTATGGTGAAGTCGCTAGACGAAGTGGCACAATGCTAAGACCTGAAAGACAGTTTCAACAAGTTGGAGCAGAAATTATTGGTTCAGAGAGTTATAAAGCTGACGTTGAAATAATAAATTTAGCATACGAAACTCTAAAAGATATTGGAGTAAAAAATATTGTCATAGAAATATCTGCACCATTTTTTTTAAATAGTTTATTAAATAAAATAAAAATAATTAAATTAAAAAATAAATTAAAGAAATTTATTGAACTTAAAGACTTAAATAGTTGTTTAAAGTTGTTAAAAGATAAGGACATTATTGATGGCTTTAAAACTCTATATTCCTGCATAGGACCTATAAAAAATAAAAAAGATAAAATTTCTAAAATAAGCAATACTCTAGGTTTTGATAATGAAATAAAAAGATTATTAAAAATAGCAAACTTAATCAAAATTTCAAAAAATGATAAAATTAATATTGATTTATTTGAAATTCAGAAAAACAAGAAATATCATAAAGGCATAAAATTTACTTTTTTTGCTAAAGGTGTAAGAGGTGAAATAGCAGGTGGAGGTAGATATAACTTAAAATACGAAAATCATTCTGAAACAGCAATAGGTTATACTTGTTACATGGATACTATTTTAAGGGCCTCATCTTTTGAAAATAAAAATAAAACAATTCTTATTCCATTTAATACTGAAGATAAGATAAAAAAAATGTTGAAAAAAAAAGGATATAGTGTGTTTAAAACTTTTGATGAAAATCTAGACCTAAAGCTTCAATCAAAAAAATTTGGAATAAAATATTTTCTTTTAAACAAAGTTATAAGGAGACTCTAATGTTCTATACTATAGTTGGTACTCAATGGGGTGATGAAGGGAAAGGGAAGATTGTTGATTGGATTTCTTCCAAAGCAGATTTGATTGTAAGATATCAAGGTGGAAATAACGCAGGACACACAATAAAAGTTGAAGATAAAGTTTATAAATTAAATTTATTACCATCTGGCATTATAAACAACAAAAAATGTGCAATTGGAAATGGAGTTGTTTTAGACCCGTGGGCATTGATAAATGAAATAGATAATTTAAAAAAATATGGCATAAATATTGGAAATGATAACTTATATATTGCTGATAATATTTGCTTAATTTTACCGGTACATAAATTGCTTGATGAGTTAAATGAAAAGGAAAGAGGTATTAATACACTTGGAACAACAAAAAAAGGAATAGGCCCAGCTTATGAAGATAAAGTAGGAAGAAGAGCTATAAGAATTTGTGATCTAAAATATCCAAGTTTATTAAAACAAAAAATTGATAATCTTCATAACTACCACAGAGAAAAAATATCAAATTATAATTTAAGTTTAAATGATTATTATAAAGATTTATTATCTATGGCTGATTATCTCAATTCATTTAGTGTTCCATTATGGAAAATAATAAATGAGATGGGAAAAAATAATGATACAATAGTTTTTGAGGGAGCTCAGGGATCCATGCTTGATATTGATTTTGGAACTTATCCATATGTTACTTCATCAAATACAATTTCTGGACAGGTTTTCTCAGGAACTGGTTTTAGTTATAGAAATAATCATAAAATTTTAGGTATAACTAAGGCATATACAACAAGAGTTGGATCTGGACCTTTCCCTACAGAATTACATGATAACATTGGGATATATCTAGGTGAAAAAGGTCAGGAATTTGGTACTGTTACGAAAAGAAAAAGAAGATGTGGCTGGTTTGATGCCATACTTTTAAGACAATCAATAATGTTAAATGGTATCACAGATATTGTTTTAACAAAGTTAGATGTATTAGATGAACTAAGTGAAATTAAAATATGTGTAGGCTATGAAATAGATGGTAAAAAATATGACTATTTACCAAATGAAGAATTTTTATATGATAAAATTCAACCTATTTATAAAAGTATAAATGGTTGGCAAACTACCACTGCTGGTATTAACAAATTTAGAGATTTGCCTGAAAAAGCAATTAATTACATCAGAATATTAGAGGAATTATTAGAAATAAAAATTTCTATTGTATCCACAGGCCCTGATAGAAAAGAAACTATTGATGTTAATGGCACATTATTGAATATTTAAAACTTCTTTTTGGAGTTTTTCGATAGCTTTTTCTTCAATTTGTCTAACTCTTTCTCTACTAATTTTAAATTTTTTACTTAGATCTTCAAGTTTTAATGGTTTTTCACGAAGTTTACGTAACTTTATAATTTCTTTTTCTCTATCATTTAAAACATCTAAAGCTTTTAAAAAAAGGCTTCTTCTAAAATTAAGTTCATCTTTCTTTTCTATTATTTTATCATGTGTATCTTTATTATCTTCAATTAAGTCTTGCCACTCGGTACCATTTTCTTCACCTAATCTTATATTTAGTGATTGATCTGAAGTAAATAATCTGTTTTCCATGTCTACTACTTCACCTTCTTTTACATCAAGTCTAGTTGCTATTTCCCTAACATTTTCAGGAGAAAGGTTTCCAGTATCTATCGACACAAGTTGATTTTTAATTTTTCTTAAATTGAAAAAAAGTTTTTTTTGTGCAGCAGTTGTTCCAATTTTTACAAGTGACCAACTATGTAAAACGTATTCTTGTATTTGTGCTCTAATCCACCACATAGCATATGTAGCTAATCTAAAACCCTTTTCTGGATCAAATTTTTTTACTGCCTGCATAATACCAACATTACCCTCTGATATTAAATCTGTAACAGGTAGACCATAACCTCTATAACCCATAGCAATCTTTGCTACTAATCTTAAGTGACTTGTAACTAACTTATGTGCTGCATCAGAGTCACCATGTTCCTTATATCTTTTAGCAAGCATGTATTCCTCTTCAGCTGTAAGCATAGGAAACTTTTTAATTTCCTGAAGATAAACTGCTAAATTACCTTCACTTGATAAAATAGGTAAATTCATAGATTGCCTATAACATAAATAATTAAAAAATTAATATTTAACCAATAAATCAATCAAATTCTTAAAATCTTGAGGTAAATCAACATCAAAATCCATTCTTTTCTTTAATGAAGGATGATTAAATCCAAGATGATAAGCATGTAAAGCTTGCCTTTCAAAATTTTTTAAAATCATAAATTTGTTTATTGTCTTTTTATCTTTACCGTATTGATTAACTTTACTCTTTCCATAAATTTTATCTCCCACAACTGGTGAATTTTTTGATGTTAGATGAACTCTGATTTGGTGGGTTCTCCCAGTATGTAATTCACAATCTACCATACTTGCAATTTCATATGACTCCTCAAGTTTGATAATTGTTTTTGAAAATTTGCCATTACCTTTATTATTCATGCTCATTTTTTTTCTATTTTTCTTATTTCTTTCGATATAACCATGAATTTCTTGATTATTTGGGTTTCCCCAAACTATAGCTTTATATTTTCTTGTGATTGAATGATCCTTAAATTGATCAGATAGTTTTGCATGAACATCATCTTTTTTTGCAATAACAAGTATACCACTGGTATCTTTATCAAGTCTGTGTACAATTCCTGGTCTTGATGTGTCATTCAAATTACTTAAATTATTCTTTGTATAATGCATTAAAGCATTAACTAAAGTGCCACTTTCATTTCCAGGAGCAGGATGCATTACTAAATTAGGAGGTTTGTTTATTATCAATAGATCCTCATCCTCATAAACAATATCCAAATCAATATTTTCTGGCTGATGAGTAATATTTTTTTTTATAAAAATATTTACAGAGTAATTTTCATTTTCTTTAGTTATGTAAGAAGGATCAGTGATTTTTATATTATTTTTAAGTACATTGCCATTTAATATAAGATTTTTAATTTGTGTTCTTGAATATTTTTCTAAAGATGAGCTAAGAGCTTTGTCCAATCTTTGTGAACTTAATTCTTTATTTATATATAATTTGAGATTATAAAAATCATTCATGTCAAAAAAAATTCTTCAGTTTATTGTGGCTTTCTTAGCTTTATTAATTTTATTATGTTTTTTAGCCCTAATTTATGGTTTGTACATAAAAATAGGAAAAAATCAGAGTAATTTAGAGACTAAAGATATTACCTATAATCTAAACTTAGAGGATGGGCATGAAATTACAGACATAGATTTAATAGAGGATAAAAAAATCTTATTTACAATTAAAAATAATAATAAAATTTATGCTATAATTTATGATATAAATACTGAAAACATAACAAGGATTGAGCAAGTAAAATGACAAAATATAAAGATAGCTTTGAGTCTAATCTAAACAAACTTGAAGAAATAGTTGATAAGCTAGAAAATGGAGAAGTTGATTTAGAAGAGTCTGTAAAGTTATATGAAGAAGGTATGAAACTCAAAAAAATTTGTGAGGAAAAATTAAAAAGTATTGAGAGTCAAATTAAAAAAATTAAACATGATAATAATAAAATTACAAAAGAAGATTTTAGCTAATATTATTTAAAATTGAAAAAAAAAATAAAAATCAGACTAGATCAGCTATTAGTTGAAAAAAAATTAGTAGAATCAAAAAGTAAAGCTCAATCCATTATTATGGCTGGCCAAGTCAAGGTTAATGATAAAATAATTACAAAAAGTGGAAACGCTTTTGATTTAAATTCAAAAATTATTATTACACAACTTCAACCAACATGGGTATCAAGAGGTGCACTAAAACTTTTGAAAGCAATTGAATTTTTTGAAATTAATATAAAAAATAAAGTTTGTTTAGATATTGGCTCCTCAACAGGTGGCTTTACTGAAGTCTTACTTAAAAATAATGCAAAAAAAATTTTTTCAATCGATGTAGGAACTAACCAATTACATGAAAAATTAAAAAAAATAGATAATATAATAAGTATTGAAAACTTTAATGCAAAATATTTAAATGACTCAATCATTAAAGAAAAAATAGATATGATAGTGTGTGACGTTAGTTTTATAAGTTTAAAAAAAGTAATTTATCCCAACTTAAAACTTCTAGCAAAAAATGCAGAAATCATTGCTTTGATAAAACCACAATTTGAAACTGAAAAAAAAAATTTACGTAAAGGAGTAGTTACTGATGTTTCGATTCATAATCAAATATGTGAAGATATTAAAAGTTGGTTTATTAATATATGTAAAGTTAATGTTATAGGAATTACCCAAAGTCCAGTTAAAGGGCCAAAAGGAAATATAGAATTTTTAATTTACTGTAGTTTATAAATATCTCAAACAATGGTCAGCAATTGTGGTTGCTACCATCGCTTCTCCCACTGGAACAGCTCTTATCCCTACACAAGGATCATGACGTCCTTTGGTAGAAATTGTGGTTTCTCTCATTTTAGTATTTATGGTTTTTTTTGTTGAAAGTATGGAACTTGTTGGCTTTACAACAAATCTACAAATTAGATCTTGACCAGTTGTAATTCCTCCAAGTATTCCGCCATTATTATTTGATAAAAAAATTGGTTTTTTATTTTTGATACGCATTTCATCAACGTTTGATATTCCTTCTTCATTAACACTATCAAAACCCTTACCAATCTCTACTCCTTTTACAGCATTAATTGACATTAAAGCTTTTGCAATGTCAGAGTCAATTTTTTCATAGACCGGATCACCTAAACCCGCAGGCAATCCTTTGACTCTTATTTCTATAATAGCACCTAAGGAAGATCCATTTTTTCTTGCATTATTTATCTGTTTTTCCCATATTGGTACAATTTTTTTATCAGGGCTCCAAAAATTATTTTTAATTATATAACTATCGCTCCAATTTGAATAATTAATTTTTTCTTTACCGATTTGAGTTAAAGCACCTGTAATAATAACTTTATTATTTAGTTTTTTTTCAATTACTTTTCTTGCAACAGCACCTGCGGCTACTCTCATTGCAGTTTCTCTTGCACTTGATCTACCACCACCTCTATAATCTCTTATTCCATACTTAGCCCAGTATGTGTAATCAGCATGTCCTGGTCTAAATTTGTATTTAATATCTTTATAATCCTTTGATTTTTGGTCTTGATTGTAAATTATAAGTGAAATGGGATGTCCAGTTGTTTTACCTTCAAAAGTTCCAGACAATATCTCAATGGCATCCTTTTCTTTTCTTTGTGTTGTGAATTTTGATAACCCAGGTTTTCTTTTATCTAGGTATGGTTGGATATCTTTTTCAGATAGTTTAATGTTTGAAGGTACTCCATCAATTACACAACCAATTGCTCTACCATGGCTTTCTCCCCATGTTGTAAAACTAAAAATTTTTCCTAAAGTATTAAATGTCATTTTTTTGAATTTTTAAATTCTGCTAATAACTCAGAGACATTTTCACTCTCATCAACAGCAACCATTCCAACTGTGTGGTAGCCACAATCAACATGTTGAATTTCTCCAGTAACAGCACTTCCAAGATCACTAAGTAAATATAATGCCGAATTACCTACATCTTGCTGATTAACATTTCTTTTTAGAGGAGCATTTAATTCATTCCATTTTAAGATAAATCTAAAATCTCCAATTCCTGAAGCAGCTAACGTCTTTATAGGCCCGGCACTTATTGCATTAACTCTTATATTTTTTTCACCAAGGTCTACAGCGAGATACCTTACACTTGCTTCAAGAGCAGCTTTTGCAACCCCCATCACATTATAATGAGGCATTACTTGTTCAGCCCCATAATAAGTTAAAGTTAATATTGAACCTCCATTATTCATTAAGGGCTCAGCTAATTTACATGACTCAGTAAATGAATAACAAGAAATATGCATTGTTTGTCTAAAATTTTCTGAGGATGTGTTATAATACTTTCCTCTCAATTCATCTTTGTTTGAAAAACCTATCCCATGAACAAGAAAATCTAACTCCCCCCATTTATTATTTAATGTTTCAAAAACATTTTTCATACTATCTGAATCTGAAACATCACATGGTATTATAATTGATGAGTCAATTTCTTTAGCAAGAGGCTCAACTCTTTTTTTGAGAGCTTCACCTTGATAAGTAAGTGCAATTTGAGCACCTTGTTCAGCTAATTTCTTAGCAATACCCCAAGCAATTGATCTATCATTTGCAACTCCCATGATAAGACCCTTTTTATTTTGCATTAACATATTGTAAATCAGTGTTTTTTTTTAAATATAGTTATATATACTTATAAATATTAATAATCATATCTCAAATATGTCTAATGAGTCAAATTTAATAAATTCTAAGATAAATCCACTTTCTTTATTTGAAGAATGGTTTGAGGATGCAAAAAAAAGTGAAATAAATGACCCTAATGCCATGAATTTAGCAACCATTTCTAATGATGGCAAACCAAGTTCAAGAATAGTTTTACTTAAATCTTATGATGAGCAAGGATTTATATTTTTTACAAATTCTAATAGCAAAAAAGGTAAGTCTATGGAAGATAATACAAATGTAGCTTTAAACTTCCACTGGAAATCATTACAAAAACAAATAAGAATTGAGGGCACTGTTTCTATAATAGTAAAAGCTGAAGCTGATGAATATTATAATACAAGACCATTAGGAAGTAGAATAGGAGCTTGGGCTTCTAAGCAATCTGAAGAGTTAGATAATAGACACTCATTATTAAATAGAGTTGATGAATATGAAAAAAAATTTAAAAATACTAATATTAGTAGACCACCACATTGGAATGGATACCTTGTTAATCCAAGTTTAATAGAATTTTGGCAAGACATGCCATTTAGATTACACGATAGAGTTGAATTCAGAAAGCAAGAAAATAAATGGATTTCAAGAAAATTATATCCTTAATTATTTTCTTTCCATTTTTTTAAAATCCAAGAACTAGAATTTGATTTATTTTCTCCACCTATTCCCCACAACGTTTCTATATTGTTTTCTTCACAGAATAACGACTCAGGAGTAGATTTATTATTTCTATCTCCACCATTTGCAAATTTGATTTTATAATTAGCATATTTCTTTATTACCTTTTTCATACCATCAATACACGTATTATCATACTCACCACATTCAATTACATCAATAACGTTCTTTAGAGCATTCATAATTATTTTTCTCTCTTCAAAAGGAAGAAAAGATTTACCTTTCTTATTATGCAACCATCCATCAGAATTTAAAAGTACCACAACATTTCCATATTTGCTTGCTTCTTCTATTAATTTAATGTGACCACTATGAACTGGATCAAATCCACCACTGACTAGCACTATACTATCCATTTTTTTCTCTCCAATCTTGTGGATTGCTCAAAAATTTTTTTAAGCTATCAATCTCTGACTCACTATAAACATTATTTTTTTCAAGATATGTAACTATATCCCTCCAAGTACACAGTGAATGTATTTTTACATGTAATTTTGATAAATTAGATTTTTCAAAATCAAAAATATCATAATAAAAAATTACAAATATATCTTTTACTAATAATTCAGCTTCACGAATTGCATTAACAAAAGTTATTTTACTTCCACCATCTGTTGCCAAATCTTCTACTAGAAGTGTAGATTGATTTTTTTTAAATTCACCTTCAATTTGTTTATTGATACCAAATCCTTTTGGTTTTTTTCTAATATAAATCATTGGTTTTTTTAATTTTTGAGAAATAAATGCTGCATATGGAATTCCTGCAGTTTCTCCTCCAGCTATTAATTCACTATTTATTCCCTTATCATTTAAATATTTAATTGCTTTATCAATTATAAAATCTCTTTCCTCTGTAAATGAAATAATTTTCCTACAATCAACATAAACTGGGCTTTTTAAACCAGATGTGAGAGTAAAATAATTTGTAAATGAAAAGTTAACAGATTTAATATCAACTAGTATTTTTGCAATTTCCTCAGACATCTTTTAAGTTATTTGAGCTATGTGCTCTATTGAAAAATTACCTGGAACTATCATTACAGGAACCCTTAAGTTAGTAATTTCATTTGTAACAAGTGAATTTATTATAGGTCCTGGATCTTTACTATTTGGATCAGTTTTTGCAGCCAGAACAAGTACATTAATTGTTTTTTCCTCATCTATTAATTTTTTTAATTCTGATATTGTTTCACCTTCTCTTATTGATAATGCAGGAAGGTCCCCAGTTTTTTCTCTAACAAACGAAGCAGCTTTTTTTAAAGCCCTTTCAGCTTCTTCCCTCGCTTCTTCTTTCATTATTTCTGAAACTCCCTTTGTAGTCAGAACCTCAGGAGGTTCGATAAAAGTAGCAATTATAATTTTTCTTCCTGTTTTTTTTGATCTTGCACAAGCATATTCTAATGCTACGTGCATTTCTTCCGAATTATCTGCAATTACTAGAATATATCGCTCTTTACTCATTATACCCTCCTAAACAAAGTGGCCGCAATTAAACCAGATAGTATAGAAAATATTATGACAAATACCCCATAAGTAGCAGCCCTATTTCTAGCAAATTTATATATATCACTGCCAATACCTGTTTTTTTAACAGTAATTTTTTTTTGATCTTTATTCATAATTGTATTGTGCTTTATATAATAAATATCAACATAATAAATACCGGGAATTGTGTTTGGTGGAAAAAATACACTTGTTTGAAATAACTTATCTTTAAATGTTTTCATTTCAAATTCCTTATAAAACAATTGTTTCTTTTTGATTCTTACGAAATTTTCATTCCAATCTTTTTGATCATTTTCAAATATAAAGTTTTGATCAAAAGTTTTATTATTTAAAATTTTATCAAAATTTAAATCGTCATTTATTTGAATTGAATTTGGTAAAATATCATCAATTTTTGAAGAAGATGATAAAAAGAATAAAGTTGGAATGTTAGAATAAATAATTTGCTTATTGTTTATCCAAACTCCTAAATATCTTTCTTTTTTTTGTATTTTCATCTTAGACCTAGGTCCTTTAATTGTTAAAAGCGTATCATAGTCATCTTGCAACAATCCAAAAATTATTATTTCTTTACCATCAAAATCTGTTTTAATTTCAATATTATCTTCAGATAAATCAAAATATACTTCTTCAGCATTAACACTAAAAAAATTGAATATTATAGCATATAAAATAATTAAATATTTATACGATACTTTCATTTATTAGATTTACTTTCTAAAATAAAAAACTCTAAATAAAAACCTATCAGTGAACATACAAATACTAATAAAAAAGATACTTTTTCTATGAATACATTTATTACTAAGCTATCTTTTTGATAAATCATATAAATGGGAATTACAATTGATAATATAAAAATACTTAATCTTATAAAACTGTAATTAAATAAAATAATATTCAAATTTTGTTTCTTTGTAATATTAGAATAATACCAATTGTATAATTTTATTGATAAATTTATTAGAATTAGAGAAACTAATAAGTACTCAAATTCTTTTTTCACTGTTTCAATGTTAATAAAAATAAAATATATAAATATTAAAAATAAATTTAGTAAATTAACATAATAATTATAACGATATATCATAGTATTACTAAAGAAAATAAATCATTAGGTTGTAAAACAAGGTCAGTAAAAATCTTCCCACATACAGCCAAAACTAATATTGCAAGGATTCCTCTTAGATATTCTGCTTTTAGTCTCGAACCAAATATTACTCCAATTTGAGCTCCTATAACACCACCAAATATCATTAATGCTGATAGAACAACATCTACATTATAATTAATATATGATTGAAAAAAAGTTGCATTGGCGGTAACAAATATAATTTGAAATAAAGATGTGCCAATCACAACACTTGTTGGCATACCTAAGATATAAACCATTGCTGGAATCATTATAAATCCTCCTCCAACACCCATCATTGCTGACATTACTCCAACCACGAAACCAATAAGAACAGGAGGTATTGCACTAATATATAATTTAGAACGATGAAACCTAACTTTAAATGGAAGACCGTGAAACCAAGAATGTTGATGAAGTTTTTTTCTTTTTGAGCTTCTTGCTCTGTATTGTTTTATAGTTGTTCTGGCACTTTCAAATGCCATACTGAATCCAACAAAGCCTAAGAAGAAAACAAATAGTAATTGAATGACCAAATCTATCTGGCCATAACTTTTAAGATAATTGAATAAATTTACTCCAACTGTTGATCCAATTAAGCCACCACTCAAAAGAAAAATACCCATCTTAATATCTACATTTTTTTTTCTCCAATGCGCTATTACTCCCGAAACAGATGTTGCTAAAACGTGCGGAGCTTCAGATCCTACTGCAACAACTGGAGGTATGCCTAAAAAAATTAGGAGAGGTGTCATTAAAAATCCACCACCTACACCAAAAATTCCTGAAAGAATTCCTATACTCATTCCAATAAAAATTATTAAAAAAATATTTACATTCATTTCAGCTATTGGGAGATATATTGACATTTTATGGTTTAATTTTTTATATAATTATTAGAACATAAGTACAAATTATATTTGCTTCTAGTAAAACTAAATAAAATGACTCAAAAAGATAATTCCAATATAGCTTACAAAACCAACACAAATTGCTGCTGAGAAACCCACATAAAATGGCCTTACACCTAAGCTTCTTAATGATACTAAGTTTGTACTTAAACCAATTGCGGCCATAGCTACTGCTAAAGAGAACTCAGCTAATAATTTTATATAGTTAATTATTGATTGCCATTGATCAATCAAAAATACCCCAAAGGCATGATCAGAACTTTGAATACCCCAGTCACCAATTGACCTGATAAATCCCATGATTATGAAACCAATAATGAATATGGGAAACATTGATAGTATTGATGGTTGGGTATTTTTTTTATCTATATTTTTTTTTAAGTATAAGTAACTAATAAATGGAATTACAATTATCATACTAACATTCCTTACAAGTTTTGTAACTGTTGCTATATCCATAGTGGTAGGAGAGTTGTATTGCTCTGAATAAATTAATCCCGCACCAGCTACTTGCGCAGTTTCATGAATTGATGTACCCAAAAATAATCCTATAGAAAGTTCATCACCATTAAATAAATAATGTGCTATAAATGGATAAATAAACATAGCTATAATTCCAAATATGGTAATGTTGGCAATTGCATATGTAACTTCTTCTTTATCGGCGTTAATTGCCGGGCTTGTTGCAACTATAGCTGAAGCACCACATATACTTGTACCAACGGCAATTAGAGAACCTATTTTTGAAGAAACTTTTAAAAACTTACAAAGATAATTAACAATTAAAATAGAAATAATAATACAAGCTATAATTAAGGGAATACCAATAATTCCTACTTTCAAAATATCCAAAAGCCCCAATCTAATCCCAAGGCAAATTATTCCTAATCTAAGAATAAATTTAAGAGAAAATTTTATTCCTTCAGAGAACATTGAAGGAATTTTAAAAATATTTCCAATCAACAGGCCTATTATTATTGAGAGCATAATTGGAGAAATTGGGCTTTTACTTAAATTTAATATTTCATTACCAATAAAGCCGCTTAAATATATTCCAGCGTATGCGATTATGAAACTAAAAAAAATACCTGGAAAAATTCTATATATTGTAAAATGCATTATATTATCATTTTTATAGAAAAAAATAATTATTCAAATACATTATTAAATATTTATTTTCTTAGCACTATTTAAATCTTCTTTAGTGTTTATATTAAAAAAATTATTTTCTTGTTCGTCATCAAATTCTACAAACTTATATCTATGCTTTTTTACCCAGAGCATAATTTTACTATTATTTGATATTAATTCGTTTTCTAAGCTTTTTAAAAGAGATACACGCCACATTGCAATAACTGGATGATGTCTTTGATTTGATCTCGCTATGAATATATCTTTATCTGATGAATATGATAATAAAAATACATCAAGTAAATTATTTGGTAAAAAAGGTGTATCGCTTGGTACAGTAAATATCCATTCTTTTTCATTATTATAGTTTTTTTTTGCCCATAACATTGAGGCATGAATACCTGCCAAAGGACCGAGGAAACCTTCAATTTGATCTTTAACTACTGGATAATTTAAATTTCTAAATTCATCTAAATTATTTGCATTTATAATTATGTCACTACTAAAATTACTCAATGTTTTTATAATTTGATTTAATATTGTTGTACCACTGATTTTAGTAAAAGTTTTAAACCCTCCGCCAAACCTTTTCGATTGACCTCCTGCTAAAATTGCAAATAAAATCTTTTTTTTAACTATACTCAATTCTTTTTTCTCCTGAAAGGACTAAATATTTTTTTCCTTTTGCTCTTCCAATTAATGTGAGGTTAGATTCTTTTGCCAACTCTACACCCCAAGCTGTAAAACCAGATCTAGATATTAAAATAGGTATTCTCATTTTAATAGTTTTAATAACCATCTCACTAGTAAGTCTACCTGTTGTATAGAATATTTTATTTGATGAATTTATTTTTTTTAAAAACATATATCCAGCAATTTTATCTACAGCATTATGTCTGCCAACATCCTCCATATATATTAATGGTTTATTATTTTGAATAATAGCACAGCCATGAATTGCACCTGCTTCTAAGTATAGACTTGGAGTTAAAGTAATTTTTTTTGAAATTTCATAAATCCATTTATGTTTTATTTTCTTATTTGTTTTTATTTTAGTTTTTTTTATTTCATCATATATATCACCAAAAATTGTACCTATCGCACAACCGCTAGTTGTAATTTTTTTTTTTAATTTATTTTCATAATTAGTTTTTCGTTTTGTCCTTACAACTACAACATTTAATTCTTTATCTATTTCTACTCTTCTAATTTTATCACTTTTTTTTAACATATTTTGATTGAGTAAATATCCAATTGCAAGATATTTTGGATGATCGCCTATGGACATTAGGGTAACTATTTCCTGATTATTTAAAAATATTGTAAGAGATTTTTCGTTTATTACTTTTGATTTAATTCTTTTGCCAGTTTCATCTATACCTTTTAGCACAGTTATAAGGGATTTATCTTTAATATTGGGTGATACTAAATATTTCTCTTTTTTTTTCATATGTAGTAAATAAACTAATATCTTATATGAACATATTAGAAATTTTTATAAATTCTATACAATTAATCATTTCATTTGACTCAGAATTATGGGACATAATAATTTTATCCTTATTTGTGAGCTTTACAGCTCTTGTTGTGGCTTCAATTTTGGGTTTTTTTATAGGTTATTACTTAGCACTTTATAATTTTTTTCTAAAAAGAATTTTACTAGTTTTATTAAATTCATTAATGGGTATCCCACCAGTAGTTGTAGGTTTAATTGTGTATTTTATTTTTGCTTCAGGAGGACCTTTGGGAGTTCTACAATTGTTGTATACACCCTCTGCTATGATCATTGCTCAAACAATCATAATATTCCCAATTGTTGTTTCTTTATCTCATGAAATATTTGCAAAGAATTGGTTTGAATTCAAAGATCAGATAAGATCTTTAAATATTCCTTTTTTGGGTTCGGCTAAACTTTTATTTAATCATAGTTATTTTTTATTAATAACAACATTATTATCAGCATTTGGGAGAGCTATTTCTGAAGTGGGTGCTGTTATGATTGTAGGGGGTAATATTGATCACTATACACGAGTAATGACAACGGCCATTTCTCTTGAAACTAGGATGGGTAATTTAGAATATGCCATGGCTTTGGGACTGGTTCTTATATTAATAACAATAATTATTTATTCTTGTGTATATTTGTTAAATAATAGATCAATTAAATGAAAATTATTGGCATAGTTGGATGGAAAAATTCAGGTAAAACATATTTTGCCAGTAAAATTATTAAAAAATTAAAAATTAAAAATTATCGTGTCGCATCAATAAAACATGCCCACCATGAATTCGATATTGATTACAAAAATACAGATAGTTTTATTCATCGAGAGTCAGGATCTTCTCAAGTAATAGTTAGCTCATCAAAAAGATGGGTAAAAATTACTGAGCTTAACAATTCTGAGGAGTTAAGTTTACAAGACTTAATAAATCAATTAAGTGAAACTGATATTGTGATAGTAGAAGGATTTAAGAACGAAGATCATCCAAAAATTGAAATAATTAAAAATGCTAGTAACAATTATTTATTTAAAAAAATTTCAAATATAAAGGCAATTATTTCAGATGAAAAAATTAGTACTAATTTAAAACAATTTAAAAAAAATGATATTGATAATATCGTTAATTATATTTTAGAACACATGTAATGAATAAATCACCACTTACAAAAAAACAAATAATTGAAATTTTTAAGAAACAAGAAAATGTAGTTGTAAAGTCAGAATTAGTAAATTTAGAGAATTCTTTGGGAAGATTTTTATATGATGATTTAAAGAGCAAAGTAAATTTACCTCCATTTAATAATTCTGCTGTTGATGGTTACGCATTATTAAAAAAAGATTTAAATAAAAAAACACTCTTCTATTGTAACAGTAGAATAGCTGCTGGGGATAAAAAAAATATTAAAATAAAATCAGGTGAGGTAGTAAGGGTATTTACAGGGGCCAAAATGCCCTCAAATTCCTCAACAATAGTTATGCAAGAAAATACATTAGTAAATGATAAAAAAGTTGAAATTTTAAAAGTTCCGCTCTTGGGTGAAAATTACAGACTAAAAGGTGAAGACATTAAAAAGAATCAAAAAATTTTAACAAAAGGGTCAAAAATAAATCAACAAAATATCAATTTAATAGCTGCTTCAGGTATTAGAAAAGTTAAAGTATATAGAAAAATAAAAATTGGTTTTTTTACAAGTGGTAATGAATTACGCAAACCAACTAAAAATTTAAAAAATTCAGAAATTAACAATTCAAATTTTTTTGCACTAAATTCATTATTAGATCAAAAATTTATTTCAAAAAAATATTTTGGAAATCTCAAAGATAACTTAAAAATTGTAAAAAATAATTTATTACGTGCTTCAAAAAACAACGATATTATTATTACTGCTGGAGGCGCTTCAGTAGGTGAGGAGGATCATTTGATCGATGCATTATCATACTTAGGTGATATATTTTTTTGGAGGGCAGCAATAAAACCAGGTAGACCTATTGCAATAGGAAAAATTAATAATTGTTATGTTATTTGTTTACCTGGCAATCCTGTATCTGTGCAATTATTATATGCAATGTTAATTAACCCATTGGTAGTAAAACTGTCAGGAGGAAAATTTAGATTACCAAATTCAAAAAAGATTGTTGCTAATTTTAGCATGAAGAAAAAAACCCAAAGAATGGAATGGCTAAGAATAATTAAAAAAACAATAAATAATCAAGATTTGGCTTATAAATACCCAAAGCAAGGATCTGGCATGATTAGCTCTGTTTCATACTCGGATGGCATTATAGAGATTGGGGAAGACGTTTCTGAGATTAAAAAAGGTGATATATTTGATTTCTATGATTTCGAGACTCTTTTTTAAATTTGTTTCTTAAATTTATAACGAATTATAATTTTTTCACTATCTTTGGTACAATCTAAATATTCAAATTTTGATTGTTTGCAATAATGCTCAAAATCTGCCTCTGCTAGAGGATCTGTTGCTATAACTTTAATTACAATATCATTTGTTAGTTCCGAGGCTAGTCTTCTAGCTTTTAGGACAGGGATAGGACATTCTGTACCACTGGTATCAAGTACTATTTCTTCATTTTCAATTAAATCTTTCATGACTTTCTGTTACTTAATATATATTATAAAAAATGGAACGCTAGAATGGATAAATTTGTTTCTCAAACAGAAACTTCTCTAAAAAAAAAGAAGAGAAGATGGTCGCCTAAAGGAAGACAAGTTGATGATAATTACTTAAATGAGGTCTCCAAACTATTTATTGGAACGAAATTTAAACGTGATGAACTGATTGAATATTTACATATATTGCAAGACAACTTTGGAGTCTTATTTGATAAGCATCTCGTAGCCCTGTCAATTTTAACAAATTTACCACTTACTGAAATTTATGAAGTAGCAACATTCTATGCACATTTTAACATAGTAAAAAATAGTGAAAATTATAATCCCATCAAAGTTGTAAGAGTGTGTGAAAGTTTGACATGTGAGCTGTTTGGTGCACATAAGTTACTTAAAGATCTAAAAAATTTACAAGATCAAAACATTAAAGTTGTGCCTGGTCCATGTATGGGAAGATGTCAGGTTGCTCCTACAGTATGTGTTGGTAAAAATTATGTCGATAGAGCTAATCTAACAGATGTAAAAAAGACAATAGAAGATAAAAAATTTGATCCAATTATTCCAAAATACATAGATCTTAATGAATACAAAAAAAAAGGTGGTTATTCAGTTTCTGCTAAGATTAAAAATGAGGAAATTACTAAAAAAGAAATATTGTATGCATTAAATGAAAGTGGCTTAAAGGGTAAGGGAGGTGCTGGTTTTCCTACTGGAAAAAAATGGGAAATTGTCTCCAGCTACAAAGGTCAAAAATTTGTTGCTGTAAATGGTGATGAAGGTGAGCCAGGTACTTTCAAAGATAGGTCATATCTTGAGAGAGATCCGCATAGATTTTTGGAAGGGGCATTAATTGCATCTAGTTTCATTAATGCTGATAAAGTATATATTTATATGAGGGATGAATATCCAGCGGTTATTAAAATTTTAAATGATGAAATAATGAAATTAGAAAAAGAATATATAATTCCTAAAAATCATTTCATAGTTAGAAGAGGAGCTGGCGCATATATTTGTGGTGAAGAATCTGCAATGATTGAAAGTATTGAAGGCAAACGAGGCCTTCCAAGACATAGACCGCCTTATGTTGCGGAAATAGGGTTATTTGGACGCCCAACATTAACTAATAATTTGGAAACACTATACTGGATCAGAGATATAATTGAAAAAGGACCAAAATGGTTTGCCAATCAGGGTTATAGTGGAAAAAAAGGTTTTCATAGTTTTTCAGTTTCTGGCCATGTAAAAACGCCAGGAGTAAAAGTCGCACCTGCAGGAATTACAATCCAAGAGTTAATTGATAATTATTGTGATGGTATGGAAGAAGGACATGTATTCAAGGGATATCTTCCTGGTGGAGCTTCAGGTGGAATTTTACCTGCCTCAATGAATAATATTCCCTTAGATTATGGTTCCAAAGAATTAACTGAAGCCGGATGTTTTCTTGGATCTGCAGCAATAGTTGTTTTATCTGATAAAGATAATATTAAGGATGTGGCACTAAATTTACTTAGATTTTTTGAGGAAGAAAGTTGTGGTCAATGTACACCATGCAGGGCTGGAACTGAAAAAACAGTTAAACTTATGAGAGAAAAAAATTGGAATAAAGAAAAGTTAGCAGATTTATCACAAGTTATGTCTCAAGCTTCAATTTGTGGATTAGGCCAAGCTGCAACTAATCCACTGAACTCGGTTCTTAAATATTTTGACAACGAGATTACGTATGAGTGAAAATAAAATTAAGTTTTATTTAAACAATAAAAAGGTTGAAGCCAATCAAGAAGAAACAATTTGGCAGGTTGCAAATAGACTAGGAACTGAAATACCACATTTATGTTATGCTAATAAACCAGGTTACAGAGCAGATGGAAATTGCAGAGCCTGTATGGTTGAAATTGAGGGTGAAAGGGTACTTGCAGCATCTTGTATTAGAAAACCAACTAATGAAATGAGGGTAAATACATCTTCAGAAAAGGCAAAAAAGTCAAGAGAACTTGTTTTTGAATTACTATTGTCAGATCAACCGGAGAGAAATATTGCTCATGATGATCAGTCTAAATTTTGGAATTGGATTGACAAAGTAGAAGTAAAAGAAAGCAGGTTTCCTAAAAAAACACCATGTCAATCTGATACATCACACCCAAGTATGGCTGTAAACTTAGACGCATGCATTCAGTGTAACCTATGTGTAAGAGCTTGTAGGGAAGTTCAAGTTAATGATGTTATTGGAATGGCTTATAGAGGGGAAAATTCTAAAATTGTTTTTGATTTTGATGATCCGATGGGAGACAGTACATGCGTTGCTTGTGGAGAATGTGTTCAAGCTTGCCCAACAGGAGCTCTTATGCCTGCTTCAGTTGTTGATAAACATGGTATTGGGCATAGTAATGTAGATAAAAAAGTTAATAGTATTTGCCCATATTGTGGTGTTGGATGTCAAATTGAATACAATGTTAAAGATAATAAAATTAAATATGTTAATGGAATTGATGGACCAGCAAATAAGAATAGACTTTGTGTTAAGGGAAGATTTGGTTTCGATTATGTAAATAATCCAGAAAGGTTAACAAAACCATTAATTAGAATCAAAGATAAAAAGAAAGATCTACATCCTAGTATTAATTTTGCAAATATTCATGAATATTTCAGAGAAGTTTCTTGGGAGGAGGCAATTAATTATGCAGCAGAGGGTTTTTTAGAATTAAAGAAAAAAAGAAATGGGAAAAGCAATCTAGCTGGCTTTGGATCAGCTAAGTGCTCAAATGAAGAGGCCTATTTATTTCAAAAGCTCATAAGAACTGGTTTTAACACAAACAATGTTGATCATTGTACTCGACTTTGTCATGCTTCATCGGTAGCTGCATTGTTAGAAACGATTGGCTCAGGTGCTGTTACAGCTCCTTTTTATGAAGTTGAACATTCTGATGTAATAATCGTAATTGGTGCTAACCCTACTGAAAATCATCCAGTCGCAGCAACTTTTTTTAAAAATGCAGCTAAAAAAGGATCAAAGCTTATTGTTATGGATCCTCGTGGCCATGCATTAAAAAAACACGCAACTCATATGTTACAGTTCAAGCCAGGTTCTGATGTGGCGTTACTTAATGCAATTATGAATGTAATTATTGAAGAAAATTTATTTAACACTGAATATATAAAAAAACAAACTGAAGGTTTTGACAAACTAAAAAAACATTTAAAAAATTACTCTCCTGATATTATGGAAAACGAAACAGGTATTCCTGCTGATCTAATAAGGGAGGTCGCGCGTTTATATGCTAATACCGATAAAGGTATAATTTTTTGGGGAATGGGAGTTTCACAACATGTACATGGTACAGATAATGCAAGATGTTTAATTTCATTAGCTTTAATGACTGGAAATGTTGGAAAAAGAGGTGCTGGCTTACATCCATTAAGAGGACAAAACAATGTTCAAGGCGCCTCTGACGCAGGATTAATACCAATGATGTATCCAGATTATCAGCTGGTAGAAAAAAATAATAATAAAGATTTTTTTGAAAAATTTTGGAATACTCCATTAGACGATAAAAAAGGCTTAACTGTAGTCGAAATAATGGATGCAATACATGAAAAAACAATAAAGGGAATGTATATTCTTGGAGAAAATCCAGCAATGTCAGATCCTGACCTTAATCATGCTAGGGAAGCATTACAAATGTTAGACCATTTAGTAGTTCAAGATATTTTTCTTACTGAAACAGCAACTTATGCCGATGTTATTTTCCCAGCTTCTGCATGGCCTGAAAAAAATGGAACCGCAACAAATACAAATAGACAAGTACAAATGGGAAGAAAAGCTATTGACGCGCCTGGGTATGCCAAAGAAGATTGGTGGATTACTAATGAGTTAGGAAAAAAAATGGGTTTAGATTGGAATTATAATCATCCAAAAGATATTTATGATGAAATGGCCTTAACAATGCCCTCATTAAATAATATTTCTTGGGATAGGCTTAATAATGAAAATTCAGTTACATACCCAAGTAAATCACCAACAACTCCTGGAGAAGAAATAGTTTTTGGTGATAAATTTCCAAATGCAACTGGTAAAGGTAAGTTTGTTCCAGCAAGTGTGACATCACCAAACGAAGTCCCCGATAGGGATTTTGAGATGATTTTAACCACAGGAAGACAATTAGAGCACTGGCATACAGGAGCAATGACAAGAAAGGCATCAAATCTTGATGCTATTGAACCAGAACCATCAGTGTCTATTTCACCAAGTGATATATTAAAAAATGATATGAAACCTGGTGACAAAATAAAAGTCTCAACAAGAAGAGGGTCACTAAATATAAGAATTAGACAAGACAGAGCAATTCCTGAGGGCGTTATATTTATACCTTTTTGTTACAACGAAGCTGCGGCAAATCTTTTAACCAATCCAGCATTAGATCCTTATGGGAAAATTCCTGAATTTAAATATTGTGCTGCAAAAATTGAGAAGTTATAAATAATTATGATAAAAAAAATAATAATAGTTGTATTTCTAGCTTTCAGTCCAATTACTGCATGCTCTACATTAAGTGAAATTAATGAGAGAGTTAAAGGTGATGGAGTACCTTATATTCCTGGTATTTAGATTATAAAATTCTTGTTGATTTTTTAATTTAATTGTAAATGCAATTATCCGCCGCGTTAGCTCATTTGGTAGAGCAGTTGATTTGTAATCATCAGGTAGTCAGTTCGATTCCGACACGCGGCACCATCAAAAGTTTATTTAGCTAAATTTTATAGTATTCATGCAGAGCTATCGAGGTAGCATTAGAAACATTTAAGCTGTCTATTTGAAATTTAGATACATCCTGAGTTTTTAGTTTTACAAAAATATCACATTCTTTTTTAATTAAATCTCTTATGCCCTTACCCTCTGAACCAAAAACTAAAACTGATTTTTTCTCAAATTTTAAATCTGATTTACTATTACTTGAACCATCAAATCCATAAATCCAGTAACCTTTTTTCTTAAAATTTAATAAACTTCTCCTTATATTTGTTTCTTTAAAGTAATTAACTATCTCAGCTGCTCCCGAGGCAGCTTTTAATAATGATGGAGTTAGTTCTGGGGAATTATCTTTTGAGACAACTATACCTTTGCAATCAAATAATGCACACGATCTCATAATTGAACCTATGTTTTGCGGATCTGTAATTTGATCCAACACTAAAATTATTGATTTATTTTTTTTATTTTCAATTTGTAAGAATTCTTCCAATGAGGGTCTTAGAAAATCTTCAGTAATTAGTACAACACCCTGTGTTGACTGCTCATTTCCGAACAGTTTCTTAAATTGTTTTTGATCAAGAAGTTTAATTTTTTTGATGTTAGATTTAAATTTTTCTATGGGAAAATTAATATTTTCTTGTAAAATCAACTCTTTATGAGTTCTTTTTTTGTTTAAAAGAGCAGCTTTGACTGAATGAATTCCAAAAATTACTTGGTTTTTTGATGTTTTATTTGGATTTTTGGAGTATTTTTTACTCATTTTACTATATCACAGATTTATTCAATAAATACAATCTAGATATATACAAATTAGCAATTTTTGTCTAAAAGGCCGTTGCTTTAACGAATATACGTATATTGCAAAGGTGAGGTTGCTGTTTTAGATTGACATATGTACTAATTTATTAGTATTTGCCAGTTTCTTCATATGGAGGGGTGGTCGAGTGGTTAAAGGCAGCGGACTGTAAATCCGCCCGCGTGAGCGTACGTAGGTTCGAATCCTACCCCCTCCACCAAAATGGAGGTATAAGGATTAAAGCAAAAAAGTTGAGTGTGTGAAGCAGTCAGTTTAGTTGCGGGTGTAGCTTAGTGGTAAAGCTCCAGCCTTCCAAGCTGGCTACGAGGGTTCGATTCCCTTCACCCGCTCCATAACAAAAAAATTATTGGGGTAAAAAAAATGGCTAAAGCAAAATTCGAGAGAAATAAACCGCATTGTAATATCGGTACCGTAGGTCACGTTGACCATGGTAAAACTACATTAACAGCAGCTATCACAAAAGTTTTAGCTGAATCAGGTGGGGCAGAATTTACTGCTTATGATCAAATTGACAAAGCACCTGAAGAAAAAGAACGTGGTATTACAATTTCAACTGCGCATGTTGAATATGAAACAGATTCTAGACACTATGCTCACGTAGACTGTCCTGGTCACGCTGACTATGTTAAGAACATGATAACTGGTGCCGCACAAATGGATGGAGCAATACTTGTTGTTAACGCAGCTGATGGACCAATGCCTCAAACTAGAGAACATATTTTATTAGCAAGACAGGTTGGCGTTCCTGCCCTAGTTGTCTATATGAATAAAGTTGATCAAGTAGACGATAAAGAATTAATTGACTTAGTTGAAATGGAAGTTAGAGAGCTACTAACTTCATATGAGTTTCCTGGTGATACTACCCCTATCATTAAAGGATCAGCTCTTGCCGCTGTTGAAGGTCGTGATGATGAAATTGGAAAAAATTCTATCATGGAATTAATGAAGGCAGTCGACGAACATATACCACAACCTGACAGACCTAAAGATAAACCTTTCTTAATGCCCGTTGAAGATGTTTTCTCAATTTCAGGCAGAGGAACAGTTGTTACTGGTAGAATAGAGCAAGGTATAATTAAAGTAGGAGAAGAAATTGAAATACTCGGAATTAGAGATGCTCAAAAGACAACTTGTACTGGAGTTGAAATGTTTAGAAAACTATTAGATTCTGGTGAAGCTGGAGATAACGTAGGTGTTTTATTAAGAGGTACAAAAAGAGAAGAGGTTGAGAGAGGCCAAGTCTTAGCTGTACCAGGTTCAATTAAACCTCACACAAAATTTAAAGCTGAGGCCTATGTGCTCAAAAAGGAAGAGGGAGGAAGACATACCCCTTTCTTCTCTAATTATAGACCTCAATTTTATTTTAGAACGACTGATGTAACTGGAACCATTAAACTTCCTGAGGGAACAGAAATGGTAATGCCTGGTGATAATATTGCTATGGAAGTTACTCTTTTGTCACCTATTGCAATGGATAAAGGATTAAAATTTGCAATTAGGGAAGGTGGCAGAACAGTAGGTGCTGGAGTTGTTGCTGAAATTATTGAATAGTTTTAGAGACGGTCCTATTAGTTGAAACACATTTTACAATAAAGGAGTGTAGCTCAACTGGTAGAGCACCGGTCTCCAAAACCGGGGGCTGCGGGTTCAAGTCCTGCCACTCCTGCCAAATTGAAAAAAAATATGAATATTGAAAAGAAAAAAACCTCGCCAGCTCTTTTTGTAAGACAAGTTAGGCAAGAATTATTAAAAGTTACATGGCCTCAGAGAAGAGATACATTCATTTCATCTGCAATTGTAATAGCCTTGATAATTCTATTTTCTTTATTTTTTTTGCTTACAGATCAAATTTGGTCTTTTTCAATAAAAAAAATTATTCAAATTGGATCAGGACTTTAATATGTCAAAAACAAGATGGTATGTTTTGCACGCTTATTCTGGATACGAAAAAAAGGTAGCTGACAGTATTATGGATCAAGCTCAAAAACTTGGAGTGCATGAACATATTGAAGACATATCTGTTCCTACACAAAATATCGTAGAAGTTAAAAGAGGTGTAAGAGTAAATACTGAAAGAAAAATTTTTCCTGGTTATATTTTAATTAAGATGAACTTAAATGATGATACTTGGCACATAATTAAAACTACTCCAAAACTAAGTGGGTTTCTTGGTAACAAAGGTAAACCAATACCTATTAGTAATTCTGAAGCAAAGAGAATATCTCAACAAGTGGTTGATGGTGAAGAAAAAGTAAGACCGGCAATAATGTATGACATTGGTGAGCAGGTAAAGGTTATAGATGGTCCTTTTGCCTCATTTAATGGAGAAATAGAACAAATAGATGAAGATAAAGCTAGATTAAGAGTAGCAGTATCTATATTTGGGAGATCAACTCCTGTTGATTTGGAATATTCACAAGTAGAGAAGGTTTAAATTATGGCAAAAGAAATTTTAGGTTTAATAAAATTACAAATACCGGCAGGCGGAGCTAACCCATCCCCACCAGTTGGCCCTGCTCTCGGACAAAGAGGTTTAAACATCATGGATTTCTGTAAAGCTTTTAATGATAAAACAAAAAATATGGAAAAAGGAGCTCCTATTCCAGTTGTAATAACAGCTTATAAGGATAGAAGTTTTGACTTTCAGACAAAACTGCCACCAGTAAGTTATTATCTAAAAAAAGCAGCTAAAATAAAAAAAGGTAATTCCACTCCAGGTAGATCATTAGTTGGTAAAGTTACAATATCTGACATTGAAAATATTGCTAAAGAAAAAATGGATGACTTGAACGCAATTGATTTAAAAGGAGCCGTTAATATGGTTAAAGGGTCCGCTGTCTCAATGGGTATGGAGGTAGTAAGTTAATGAAAATAAGTAAGAATAGAAAAAAAATATTAGAAAATCTTGACTCTGCAAAAATTTATGAACCTATGGACGCAATTAAATTACTCAAAGAAAAAACATTTGTAAAGTTTGATGAAACCATAGATGTTTCTATAAATTTAGGAATTGACGCTTCTAAAACAGATCAAAATATTAAGGGTGTAATTAATCTACCTAAAGGTACTGGTAAAAAAATTGTGGTTGCAGTAATTACAACTGAAGACAAACAAAACGATGCAAAAGATAATGGCGCAGATTTATTTGGAGGAGCAGAGTTAATAGACTCAATTTCTTCAAATAAAATTGAATTTGACCTATTAATTGCTTCTCCTGATATGATGCCAGCCCTTGGTAAAGTTGCAAAAATCCTAGGTCCAAAAGGATTAATGCCAAACCCAAAACTAGGTACAGTAACAAATGATATAGCAAAGGCTGTGAAAGATGCAAAATCGGGCCAGATTAAATATAAAAATGATAAGGCTGGAATAATTCATGCAGGAATTGGTAAAATTAGTTTTAGTGAAGATAATATTTTAGAAAATTTAAAAACTTTATATTCTTCAATTGTTAAAAGTAAACCTGATACTTACAAAGGTGGAACTTTTATTAAAAAGGTTACCATAGCTTCAACTATGGGAATTGGGCTTCAAATTAACCAGACTAGTCTGCGTTAATGAGGTTCATCGATAGTTCTTAGAGCTATCACCTGTCAAAGACTGCAGGGGCTTTTTGCTTAATATCCTGCATAGACTGAAGCGAGTCATAGATTTGCTTCTTGACAGGCTTAAAGTTAATTTGATGGGCAAATTAACTTTAGCTAACATTAGATTTTAAATCTAATTAAAACCGAGGTTGACGTGAAACGTTCTGAAAAAAAAGATTTCGTAGAAAAAATAAAAGAAGAAATTAGCAATTCTTCTTCGGTTATTGTTGCTCACTATTCTGGTATGACTGTCAGCGAGTCTGAAAGTCTCAGAAAAGAAATGAGAGATAATGGCGCGAAATTTAAGATTACAAAGAACAGACTCACTAAACTTGCTATTGCTGACACTCAATTTAAGGATATTTCAGATCTTTTTGTAGGGCCAACAGCTATTGCTTACTCAACTGATCCAGTTGCGCCAGCAAAAGTTGCTGTTAGTTTTGAAAAAAAACTTGGAAACTTTAAAATCATTGGAGGTGGTTATAACGGTGAGAAAATAGATAAAGATAAAATTGATTTTCTAGCCAAACTTCCCTCTTTAGACGAGTTAAGAAGCACACTTATTGCTCTTGTTTCAACTCCAGCTCAGAAGATCGCTACTATTGCATCTGAACCAGGTAGTAAAATTGCAAGATTAATAAGCTTAAACAGTAGCAATTCAAAAGAGTCGAACTAGGTTAAATAAGGAGAAGTAAATGGCTGATTTAAATAAAATTGTTGATGATTTATCTGCCTTAACCGTTCTTGAAGCAGCAGAATTGAGTAAATTGCTTGAAGAAAAATGGGGTGTTTCTGCAGCTGCACCAGTAGCAGTAGCAGCAGCTCCAGCAGCTGGTGGCGATGCTCCAGCCGAGGAAAAATCAGAATTTGATGTAGTACTTGCTGAAGCTGGTTCAAACAAAATTGCAGTAATTAAAGAAGTTAGAACAATTACTGGTCTTGGACTTAAGGAAGCTAAAGATCTTGTTGAGGGAGCACCAAAACCTCTTAAACAAGGTGTAAAAAAAGAAGATGCTGAAACTATGAAAAAGACTTTAGAAACTGCTGGTGCAAAAGTTGAATTAAAATAATGAATAAGCCTCTAATTAGAGGCTTACTAATTTTTGAAAAGGAATATTAATGAGTCTAGATCACATAAATACAAAAAAAATTAGAAAATCTTTTGGTAAAATACCTCTTGTAACTTCTTTACCTAATTTAGTTGAAGTTCAAAAAAGATCATATGATAGTTTCTTACAGTTGAGAGTTGATCCTGACAAAAGAGAAGACATTGGACTACACGCAATATTTAAATCAGTATTCCCAATTCACGACTATACTGAAAGAGCAACAGTTGATTATGTTAGTTATGAATTAGGGGTACCAAAATATGACGTTGATGAATGTTCACAAAGAGGCATGACTTATGGAGCGCCATTGCAAGTTAGTTTTCGATTAATTATTTGGGACATTGATGAAATTGCTGGTACCAAATCTGTGAGAGATATCAAAGAACAAGAAGTTTATATGGGAGATATTCCTTTGATGACTAAAAATGCAACTTTTGTGATTAACGGAACTGAGCGTGTAGTTGTTAGTCAAATGCATAGATCACCAGGAGTATTTTTTGATCATGATTTTGGTAAAACACATACTAGTGGTAAATTTTTATTTAATGCTAGAATAATTCCTTACAGAGGTTCATGGTTAGATTTTGAGCACGATGCTAAAAATAATATTCACGCAAGAATTGATAGAAAAAGAAAATTTCCAGTAACAACACTCCTTAAATGTCTTCTTGGCAATATGTCTGAAGATTATATAAAAGAATGTGAAACTAACAAAATTGAACCTGATCCAAAAAAAATATTAGGTATGACAAGTGAAGAAATATTAAGTACTTTTTACAGTAATACAGTATATAAAAAAAATGAGTATGGATGGCAGTTTAAGGAAGAATTATCTTTCTTTAAAGCTAAAATTTTAAATTACGACTTACTTGATACTAAAAATGGTAAAATATTAGTTAGTAAGGGCACAAAAGTAAATCAGAAAATAATTAACGATCTTAAAAAGAAAAATATATCAAGCATAACTATAGCTAAAGAGTCATTGATTGGACACTTTCTTGCCTCCGATATAATTGATGAAAAAACTGGTAAGATACATTTTGAGGCTGGATATGAAATTGAAGAGAACTTCTTGGACTTTGTGGATGAACATAAAATCAGTAAAGTTGACTTACTAAAAGTTGACAATATAGAAATTGGTTCTTACATCAGAAGTACTTTACAACTAGACAAAGCTAGATCCAGAGAAGAAGCTTTATTTGAAGTGTTTAAAATTCTAAGACCAGGAGAACCGCCTACAATAGAAACTGCTGAAACTCTTTTCAATAACCTTTTCTTCAACAAAGATAGATATGATCTATCTTCAGTTGGAAGACTTAAGATAAGTGCTAAATTTAAAAAGAACACTCCTGTTGAACAAAGGATTTTAGATAAAAGCGACATCATTGATGTAGTCAAACACATGCATAATTTAATAGATGGTAAAGGTGAAATTGATGATATAGATCATTTAGCTAATAGGAGAGTAAGGTCCGTTGGTGAGCTTTTAGAAAATCAATATAGAATTGGTTTACTCAAGATGGATAGGGCAATTAAAGAAAGACTTAGTTCTCTTGAGGTAGACAATATTATGCCTCAAGATATTGTAAATGCCAAGCCAGTAGTCGCATCTATTAAGGAATTCTTTGGCTTAAGTCAATTAAGCCAATTTATGGATCAAACCAATCCACTAAGTGAAATTACACATAAAAGACGTGTATCCGCGCTTGGGCCCGGAGGACTTAATAGAGAAAGAGCAGGCTTTGAAGTACGTGATGTACACCAAACTCATTATGGAAGAATATGTCCAATTGAAACACCAGAAGGCGCAAATATTGGATTGATTAATAGTTTAGCTTCTTACTCTAGAATCAATAAATATGGTTTCATCGAAACTCCATATAGAATAGTTAATAACTCCAAGGTTTCAGATAACGTAGTGTATTTAAGTGCTATCGATGAAGAGGATTTTGTTATTGCTCAAGCAAATGCTGAAGTTGATGACAAAGGTAAATTTATAAATGAAATTGTTAGTTGTAGAAAAAATGGTGAGTTCATCAATGCAAATACTGATGCAATTGATTTAATGGATGTATCACCTCAACAGTTAGTTTCAGTAGCTTCATCTTTAATTCCTTTTCTTGAAAATGATGATGCTAACAGAGCTCTTATGGGATCTAATATGATGAGACAAGCTGTTCCTCTAATAAAACCTAAAGCCCCATTAGTTGGCACTGGCATGGAATATACTGTTGCAAAAGATAGTGGATCAACTTTAGTTGCTAAAAGAGAAGGTATAGTTGATCAACTAGATGCTAATAGAATAGTTATAAGGGTAACAGATAAAAATGATAATTCATTAAATAAAATTGATATTTATAATCTTTTAAAATTTCAAAGATCGAATCAAAATACTTGTATAAGTCAAAGACCATTAGTGAGTGTTGGAGATAAGGTCTCTAAAAATCAAGTCATTGCTGATGGGCCAGCTACAGATTTAGGTGAACTTGCTCTTGGAAGAAATGTTCTTGCAGCATTTATGCCTTGGAATGGTTATAATTTTGAAGACTCTATATTGATATCGGAAAAGGTCGTTCAAGATGATGTATTCACGTCAATTCATGTTGAAGAATTTGAAGTAATGTCAAGAGATACTAAGCTTGGTCCTGAAGAAATTACTCGAGATATTCCTAATGCAAGCGAGGAAATGTTAATTAACCTCGATGAGACTGGCATTGTTTATGTTGGTGCAGAAGTGTCATCAGGAGATATACTTGTTGGTAAAGTTACTCCTAAAGGTGAGTCACCAATGACTCCAGAAGAAAAATTATTGAGAGCAATATTTGGAGAAAAAGCTGCAGATGTTAAAGATACCAGTTTGCGAGTTCCGCCAGGAGTTAAGGGCACTATAGTTGAAATAAGAGTTTTTTCTAGAAGAGGAATTGAAAAAGACGAACGTGCAATAAGTATTGAAAACCAGCAAATCGAAGTTATTGCAAGAGACAGGGATGATGAACTTGAAATTTTAGAGAAGAGTTTTGGCAATCATTTACGTGATCTTTTATCTGGAAAAACATATATCTCTGGCAATGATAACTTTAAGAAAAACAGTTCAATTTCATATGATTTAATAGAAAATCTATCTTTAAATGAGTTACTTAAAATTAATGTAGTTGAAGATAAAACAACGCAACAAATCGATGCTTTAGTTAAAAATTATGAAAATCAATTAGGCAATATTAATCAAAAATTTGAAAACAAAATTGATAAGATTCAAAGTGGCGACGAACTATTACCTGGTGTATTAAAATTGATTAAAGTATTCATAGCGGTTAAAAGGAAGCTGCAGCCAGGTGATAAAATGGCAGGTAGACATGGAAACAAGGGTGTTATTTCTAAGATATGTCCCGTAGAAGATATGCCTTACCTAGAAGATGGTACTCCAGTTGATATTGTTTTAAATCCCCTTGGTGTTCCTAGCAGAATGAACATAGGCCAAATTCTTGAAACACATTTAGGTTGGGCTTCTGCATCTCTTGGAAGGCAAATAAATGAAGTAATAAGCAAGATGCAAAAAGAAGGTCAAACTAAAGATATCAAAGATAAGTTATTAGATATTTATGATCTTAAAGATCATCAAAAGCTCATTGGTAAGATGAATGAAGATCAAGTATTGGAATTAGCTGAAAACCTAAAAGAGGGTATTCCTTTCGCCACTCCTGTATTTGATGGTGCAAAAGAAAAAGATATTTCAAATCTTTTAGAAAAATCTGGCGTTTCAATAACTGGACAAGAAACTCTATATGATGGAATTACTGGACAAAAATTTGAGAGACCTGTTACTGTTGGATATATGTATATGTTAAAGTTACATCACCTAGTTGATGAGAAAATACATGCAAGATCAATAGGCCCTTACAGTTTAGTCACCCAACAACCATTGGGTGGTAAAGCTCAATTTGGTGGTCAAAGATTTGGTGAAATGGAAGTATGGGCTCTTGAAGCGTATGGAGCAGCTTATACATTACAAGAAATTCTTACAATTAAATCTGATGACGTTGCTGGTAGAACTAAAGTATATGAATCAATAGTAAAAGGAGATAATAATTTTGAGTCAGGCACTCCAGAGTCATTCAATGTAATGGTAAAGGAGTTAAGGTCATTAGGTTTGAATTTAGAATTTAAAGAAAATCTTAAAGATAACAATTTAACAAATTTAATAGGTAGCAATGAATAAGGAACTTTCAAATATTTTTAATCAAAACTTAGGTGTTCAAAATTTTAATAGTCTAAAAATATCTATAGCAAGCCCAGAAGATATTAGGTCATGGTCATTTGGAGAAATAAAGAAGCCAGAAACGATTAATTATAGAACATTCAAACCTGAGAAAGATGGCCTTTTTTGTTCCAGAATATTTGGACCTGTAAAAGACTATGAATGCTTATGTGGAAAATACAAAAGGATGAAATTTAGAGGAATTATTTGTGAAAAATGTGGTGTTGAGGTTACTCTTTCAAAAGTTAGAAGAGATAGAATGGGCCACATTGAACTAGCTGCACCTGTCTCCCACATTTGGTTTATGAAATCTCTTCCTAGTAGAATTGCAACTTTACTAGACATGACAATCAAAAATTTGGAAAAAGTTTTATACTTCGAGCAATTTATTGTTGTAGAACCAGGTCTTACTGATCTCAAAAAAGGTGAAATTATATCTGAGGAACAATTTATAGATTACCAAGATGAATATGGTGAGGATTCTTTTACAGCTGCAATAGGAGCTGAAGCCATTGAACAGATGCTTTTAAATATCGACCTAGAAGCTGATTATAAACAGATGAAGATTGATTTATCTGAAACTAAATCTGAACTTAAAAAAACTAAAATAACAAAAAGATTAAAATTGATTGAGTCATTTATTGTTTCTAAGAACAAGCCAGAATGGATGATACTAAGAGTTCTCCCAGTAATTCCTCCAGAATTAAGACCTTTAGTTCCACTTGATGGAGGTAGGTTTGCTACAAGCGATCTCAACGATTTATATCGAAGAGTTATAAATAGAAATAATAGACTGAAAAGACTTATAGATTTGAGAGCTCCAGATATAATAATTCGAAATGAAAAAAGAATGCTTCAAGAGTCCGTTGACGCGCTCTTTGATAACGGAAGAAGAGGCAGGGTAATAACATCAACAAATAAAAGACCCTTAAAATCATTGTCAGATATGCTTAAAGGTAAGCAAGGTCGTTTTAGACAAAACTTGTTAGGTAAGAGAGTTGATTATTCCGGTAGATCAGTAATTGTTGTTGGTCCAAACTTAAAATTACATCAATGCGGAATACCAAAAAAAATGGCACTTGAATTATTTAAACCTTTTATTTTTCATAAACTTGATATTTATGGATGGGCTAATACAATAAAAGCCGCAAAAAAATTAGTTGAAAAGGAAGATCCGCGTGTTTGGGATATATTAGAAGAAGTTATTAGAGAACATCCAGTATTACTAAATAGAGCCCCAACTCTTCATAGGCTAGGTATTCAAGCATTTGAACCAATGCTTATAGAAGGTAAATCAATTCAGCTTCATCCTTTAGTGTGCACAGCTTTCAATGCTGACTTTGATGGCGATCAAATGGCAGTTCACGTTCCGCTTAGTCTTGAAGCTCAGCTAGAAGCAAGAGTTTTGATGATGAGTACAAATAATATTTTATCCCCATCAAGTGGAAAGCCGATTATTGTCCCATCACAAGACATTGTTTTAGGAATATATTATTTATCAATTGAGAGAGAAAATCAAAAAGGACAGGGTAGATACTTTATTGATCTAAATGAAATATTAAAAGCACTAGAAAATAAAGATATTTCTCTTCACACAAAAATTTATACAAGAGTTAAAGATGTTGACGGCAGTTTTTCAAAAGTGGAAACTACACCAGGAAGAATGATACTAGGAGATAAATTACCAATTAATAAGCAAATTAAATTTGATATGGTTAATAAAGTTCTTACAAAAAAAGAAGTTAGTAACATTATTGATACTGTTTACAGATTTTGTGGTCAAAAAGAGACTGTAATATTTGCGGATCATTTTATGCAAATTGGTTTCAAATATGCAGCAATAGCAGGAATCTCTTTTGGTAAAGATGATTTAATTATACCAAGTGATAAACAAAACTTATTAAATACAACTCAAACAAAAGTTCAAGAATACGAAAGTCAGTACCAAGATGGCTTAATTACTCAGGGTGAAAAATATAACAAAGTTGTTGATGCTTGGTCGGAATGTACAAATAAAGTCGCTGACAAAATGCTCGAAGTCATATCAAACCCTTCAGATGATCAGCCAATTAATTCTGTTTACATGATGGCTCACTCAGGGGCTAGAGGATCGGCAGCCCAACTTAAACAGCTATCTGGTATGAGAGGGTTAATGGCAAAACCATCTGGAGAGATAATTGAAAACCCAATCAAATCTAACTTTAAAGAAGGTTTATCTGTACTAGAATATTTTACTTCAACTCACGGCGCTAGAAAAGGACTTGCTGACACAGCCCTTAAAACTGCAAGCAGTGGTTATCTAACCAGACGATTGGTTGATGTAGCACAAGATGCAGTCATAAGAGAAGACGATTGCAAAACTGTTAATGGGGTTTTAGTTGAGGAAATTATTGAGTCAGGAAACATAACTTCCCCTCTTTCTGAAAGAATATTGGGTAGAACACCGGTTAAAGATATAGTAGATCAAAATGAGACCACAATTGTTCATGCCGGGGACATTATTTCTGAGCAACATCTAGAAAATATTACTAAATCTGGAATTAGATCTCTTAAAATTCGCTCAGTATTAACATGCGAAACAGAAGATGGAATATGTGCTAAATGTTATGGACGCGATTTAGCAAGAGGAACCTCCGTTAATATAGGAGAAGCTGTTGGAATTATAGCTGCTCAATCTATAGGAGAACCAGGTACCCAGCTTACAATGAGAACATTTCACATAGGTGGTGCAGCCAGCTCTTCAGTAGAGCAATCTAATGCTATAGCACCTATTGATGGTGAAATTAAATTGGAAAATGTTAAAATAATTAAAGATAAATATAATAGTAAAATTGTTTTAAGTAGAAATGCAAAAATCAAAATTATAAATAATAACGAAGAAAAATTTTCTTCCAATATACCTTTTGGAGCAAGAATTTTAGTCGAAGATAATGACAAAGTTAAAATTAACCAAACTTTAGCAGATTGGGACCCATATACTCTTCCAATCATTTCTGAAAAAAATGGTTATGTTAATTACATTGACTTAAAACAAGGAGTATCTTTCAGAGAGTCAATTGATGATACTACTGGAATATCTAGTAAAATAGTAATAGACTGGAGCCAAAATTTAAAAAGCAAAAACTTTAAACCAGCAATTAACATCCAAGACTCTATCTCAAATACTGATGAAGATGATGTCAATTTTTTAAATTACCCAATGTCCATTGACACAATCTTAAGTGTTGAAGATGGACAAGAAGTATTTGCAGGTCAAGTACTTGCAAGAATTCCAAAAGAGTCATCTAAGACTAAAGATATAACAGGAGGATTGCCTAGAGTAGCAGAGCTCTTTGAAGCAAGAAAACCTAAAGATCCGGCAATTATGTCTGAAATTGATGGAAAAATTTCTTTTGGTAAAGATTATAAAAATAAGAGAAGAGTAATCATAACAAGTTTAGACGAGAGCGAAAGTTTTGAACTTTTAATACCTAGATCTAAATATCTTAATGTTCAAGAGGGAGATTTTGTAAAAAAAGGAGACATACTTGTTGAGGGAACTCCTGTTCCACATGATATTTTACGAATATTGGGCGTAGAAGAGTTAGCCAGATATTTAGTTAGGGAAGTACAAGCTGTTTATAAGTTGCAAGGTGTATATATAAATGACAAGCACATTGAAACTATTGCAAGACAGATGCTTCAGAAAGTTTTAATTAAAAATCCTGGAGACTCAAATTTAATTGCAGGCGAACAAATACAAAGAAGAGATGTTTTAAAATTAAACAAATTATTAGAGGCAGATGGAAAAGAATTAGTTAAATTTGAACCAGTTTTATTAGGCATTACTAAAGCTAGTCTTCAGACCAATTCTTTCATATCAGCAGCATCGTTCCAAGAAACTACTAAAGTTTTAACAGACGCTGCAACATTAGGTAAAGTTGACACTCTTAACGGTCTTAAAGAAAATGTAATTGTGGGTAGATTAATACCTGCTGGTACTGGAAAAATGACTACAGAGTACGAAAAAATTGCATCTGAAAGAGACAAGGTCAAATTAGATCAAAAACAAGCGGAAAATTTGGAAAATTCTGAATAATATAAGATATTTCCTTGACTTTAGCTGCATGAATTTATAAAGACCCGCTACGATTGTTAAAGGTCGTGGATTAATTCCAAACACTTAACTAAAGGGGTATATGCCAACAATAAACCAACTTGTTCGTAAAGGTAGGACTAGCGTTAAAAAGAGAAACAAAGTTCCAGCCTTAGATCAAAGTCCTCAAAAAAGAGGTGTCTGTACAAGGGTATACACAACAACGCCAAAAAAACCGAATTCAGCTCTCAGAAAAGTGGCTAGAGTTAAATTAACAAACGGACAAGAAGTTTCAGCTTACATACCTGGTGAGGGACATAATCTTCAAGAGCATTCAGTTGTTCTTATTAGAGGTGGAAGAGTTAAGGATCTACCTGGAGTTCGATATCATATATTAAGGGGCACACTTGATACCCAAGGAGTTAGTGCTCGAAAGCAAAGAAGATCACTTTACGGAGCAAAGAAACCTAAGTAATTATGTCTAGAAGAAGAGCAGCAGAAAAAAGAACTATATTACCAGATCACAAATATAAAGATCTAGTTCTAGCAAAATTTATGAACAGAATTATGGAAGATGGTAAGAAATCAGTTTCTGAACGTATAGTATATGGTGCCTTTGACATAGTTTCAAAAAAAACTGACAAAAGTCCAATAGATTTTTTTCATGAAGCTCTCAATAATGTTAAACCTTCACTCGAAGTTAGATCAAGAAGAGTTGGTGGAGCTACATACCAAGTTCCAATGGAAGTTAGACCAAAACGAGCTCAAACTCTTGCTATGAAATGGATTGTAGACTCTGCTGTTAAAAGAAATGAAAAAACAATGAGAGAAAGAGTTGCAAATGAAATTGTAGATGCCTTTAATAATAAAGGTAACGCAGTAAAAAAAAGAGAAGAAACGCATAAAATGGCTGAGGCCAATCGAGCTTTTTCTCATTTTAGGTGGTAAAAATATATGTCCAGGTCGCATCCACTAGATAAATATAGAAATATTGGTATCATGGCACATATAGACGCTGGCAAGACCACAACAACAGAACGCATATTATATTATACTGGTAAATCACACAAAATTGGTGAAGTTCATGATGGTGCCGCTACAATGGATTGGATGGAGCAAGAACAAGAAAGAGGAATAACAATAACATCAGCGGCAACAACTTGTTTTTGGAATGATCATAGAATTAACATTATCGATACACCAGGACATGTTGACTTTACAATCGAGGTAGAACGTTCACTAAAAGTATTGGATGGTGCAGTGGCAGTATTTGATGGAGTTGCTGGAGTTGAGCCTCAATCTGAAACTGTTTGGAGACAAGCTGATAAATATAAAGTTCCAAGAATGTGTTTTATTAATAAACTTGATAGGACCGGAGCTAATTTTTTTATGTGTGTTGATATGATTACAGAAAGACTTGGTTCCTACCCTCTTGTATTGCAGCTACCAATTGGTATTGAAAGCAATTTAAAAGGTGTCGTGGACTTAGTTGCAAATAATGCAATTGTTTGGAAAGATGAAAGTTTGGGAGCAAAATTTGATGTAGTTGATATACCTGAAGATTTAATAGATAAATCAAAAGAGTATAGAGAAAAACTTATAGAAAAAGTTGTCGAAGAAGATGACAAAATAATGGAAAATTATTTAGATGGAAAAGAGCCTAGTGTTGAAGAACTAAAAAAATGTATCAGGACTGGAACGCTTAAAGGATCCTTTGTACCTGTTTTAACTGGTTCTGCTTTTAAAAATAAAGGGGTTCAACCTTTATTAGACGCGGTAATTGATTATATGCCATCTCCAAAAGATGTTGCTAGTGTTAAAGGAACGGACGTTAAAGATGATAACATTGAGTTATCAAGAAAATGTGAAGATGAAGAACCTTTTAGCGCATTAGCATTTAAAATTATGACAGATCCATTTGTTGGGAGCTTAACATTTACGCGGATTTATTCTGGAACTATTAATACCAAGGACTCTGTTCTTAATTCAAACTCAGGAAAAAAAGAAAATATTGGAAGAATGCTTTTGATGCATGCAAATAACAGAGAAGAAATTAAAACAGCAAATGCCGGTGATATAGTTGCCTTGGTAGGATTAAAAGATGTTACTACTGGTGAAACACTTTGTGATACAAACAAACCAATAGTTCTAGAAAGGATGGATTTTCCTGATCCGGTTATTGAAGTTGCTGTTGAGCCGAAAACAAAAGCAGATCATGAAAAAATGGGTCAAGCACTTGGTAGACTTGCTCAAGAAGACCCAAGTTTTAGAGTTACAACTGATCATGAAAGTGGACAGACAATAATCAAAGGTATGGGTGAACTTCACTTAGAAATCTTAGTTGATAGAATGAAGAGAGAGTTTAAAGTTGAAGCTAATGTAGGTGCACCGCAGGTTGCATACAGAGAAACAATTTCTTCAAACTTTGATGTTGATTATACTCATAAAAAGCAATCAGGTGGTGCAGGTCAATTTGCAAGAGTAAAAATTAAATTTGAACCAGGTGAACCTGGAAGTGGTTATCAATTTGTCAACCAAATCAAAGGTGGAAACATACCAACAGAACATATTCCAGGTGTTGAAAAAGGTTTAATAGCACAACAGCAAACAGGGGTTATAGCTGGCTTTCCTTGTATAGATTTTAAAGCTGTTTTGTATGATGGAGCATATCACGATGTTGACTCAAGTGTTCTTGCTTTTGAAATAGCAGCTAGAGCTGCTTTTCGAGAAGGTATAGCAAAAGCTAAGCCAGTATTACTTGAGCCGATGATGAAAGTTGAAGTTGTAACTCCTGAGGAATACATGGGTGATGTGATTGGAGATTTAAATAGTAGGAGAGGTCAAGTTCAAGAAATGTCTACTAGAGGAAACGCAAATGTAGTTGATGCTATGGTCCCTTTAGCTAACATGTTTGGTTACGTTAATAATTTAAGATCACTCTCTCAGGGAAGGGCAAACTACACGATGCAGTTTGATCATTATGAACAGGTACCATCTAATGTTGCAGATGAAGTGAAGGCAAAGTTAGCATAATGGAAAATCAAAACATAAGAATAAGACTAAGAGGCTATGACAACTCTTTATTAGACAGCAGCACTCTTGATATAATTAATACAGCTAAAAGAACTGGCGCAAAAGTTAGGGGTCCAATTCCTCTGCCTACTCGATTTGAGAGATTTACAGTTAACAAATCACCACATGTTGATAAAAAAAGCAGAGATCAACTTGAAATTAGAACACATAACAGATTATTAGACATAATTGATCCAACACCTCAAACTGTTGATGCATTGATGAAGCTTGATCTATCAGCAGGTGTTGAAGTAGATATTAAAATATAAAATGATGAGAACTGGACTTATAGCAACAAAATTAGGAAATAGTTCTTATTTCAATGATAAGGGATCACCAGTTCCAGTGACTGTATTAAAGATTGATGATTGCACAGTTTCTTTAGTAAAAACTAGAGAAAAACATGGATATAATGCAGTACAACTTGCATCTATAGAAACTAATAAAGATATTAATAAAATTAACAAAGCTCAAAGAAAAATTTATTCTTCAATTAACCTAAAGCCAAAAAAAATTTTAAAAGAATTCAGAGTTGATAGTGATAACATTTTAGAGGTTGGAACAGTTC
>CABYIF010000012.1 GCA_902518985.1 uncultured Alphaproteobacteria bacterium
AATCATTATCTTTTTCTTTATTAATCTCAGGTTCTGAAGAGATTTTTAATGATCCTAATGTATTTTCCTCAATTTTATTAGTTTCTTTTATTTCATTATTATTTTGTTGAAGAGATGTTTTATTATTTTCTATTAATTTATTTTCTATTGAAGAAACATTATTTTGAAAGTTATTTATTTTTATCATTACATCTTCAATTTGAAAGAGGATTTCCTCAATATTTGCGGTTAAATTTTTTACATCTTTTTCTAAATCATATATTCTCATATCAATTGCAGATAAGTTTTTTACAAAATCACTATTGTTATTATCTGAATTAATATTCTCTTTTTGAGAAAATACTGTTTTTGATAAATCTGAAACTTCCCTCTGCAGTCTATCTAATTTTTGTTGAATTGTAAGATCTTCATTTGATCTTACTTCATACGAAATTGTAGTTAAAATTAGAAGTATCACCGATAAATACTTAAACATATTTTATTTATACTTTTGAAATTAGATTATAATAAGGCGCCATTTTAAAAAATAGCGCCAATGTATTAAGGAATTAAAAAACTAATTAACTGTCGTAACAGATCTTCTGTTTTGAGCCCATGCCCCATCATTAGATCCAACCACAGCTGGTCTTTCTTTACCATAACTTATAGTTGAAACACGATCAGGACTTATACCCAGTCCAATTAAATAATTCTTAACGGATTGTGCTCTTTTTTCACCTAAAGCCAGGTTATATTCTCTTGTACCTCTCTCATCACAATGACCTTCTATTGTAATAGACACATTACTATTTTGCTTGAGCCAAGCTACTTGATCTTGCAACAATTCGAGTGCATCTGAGTCTAACTCGGAACTATCATATCCAAAGAATACTCTGTCACCTACATTAACTATTAAATCTTCTTGAGAACCTGCTACTATACCACTTCCTGCAGTTTCAGTTATAGAACCTCCATCCACAGAGCTATCAGAACTTTTTGTTCCAGAGCCACTTGCATCAGCTCCATCTTTTGGCTTTGTTGCACAGGCTGCAACAAATAAAATTAATAATGACGAAATTAAAAACTTGTAAAACATATAAAACTCGCTTCCTTAATACCTTGCTAGCTATATTAATTAATTTAATTTCTTAACATTTTTTTTAATATTTCATATATTTTTTTGAATATTTAGTAAATTAATGCATGAGGGGAGACCAAGCAGGATCAGAACCACCAAGTGGAGTAATGACTTTCCTTTCATTATAACCCGTCAAATCTATAGAATAAAGGCTTGATTCACCACCAGATCCGTCCTCTGCAGTTCTTTCTTCTTTAAAATACATAAGGAATCTTCCATTTGGAGCCCATGTAGGGCCCTCTACGTGGAATGATTTAGCAATCATTCTTTCATTAGAACCATCTGTTTCCATAACACCTATATAAAATTGACCACCTTCTTGCTTTGTAAAAGCTATCATATCTCCTCTTGGTGACCATACAGGGGTGTAATAACTTCCAGCCTCTCTGCTGATCCTTTTTATATTTTTTCCATCGTTATCAGTTATGTATAGATGTCTTCGTCCACTTCTATCAGAATTAAATACAATTTTTTTACCATCAGGTGAAAAACTTGCAGAAACATCGATTGCTGAATTGTCAGTAATACGAGAAGTTATACGAGTTTTTAAATCAAGAATATAAATTTCAGAATTTCCAATATCAGGATCGGTATATGACATGACAATTTTATTGCCATCAGGAGAAAAGCGAGGGGCAAAAGTCATACCTGGAAACTCTCCAACAATTTCTTGCTTTCCAGTTTCAATATCAAATATATACACTCGTGGATTGTTACGACTTACATATGACATGTAGGTAATTTTTTGTGAATTCGGAGAAAATCTTGGTGTTAAAACTAAGTAAGAGCCATCAGTAAGAAAACGATGATTTGCTTGATCTTGATCCATAATAGCTAATCTTTTTTGTTTATTATCTTTAGGGCCAGTTTCAGCAACATAAACTATTCTAGTATCAAAATAACCACCCTCTCCAGTGATATTTTTGAAAACAGAGTCTGAAATTATGTGAGCAACTCTTCTCCAATTTTTTTCATTCGTTTCATACTTTCTTCCAACTAACTGTTTTTGTTGAAAAACATCATATAGTCTGAATTCAACAGATATTTTGCCATTCGATCCAGAAATTTGTCCTGCAACTAAATGCTGAGCTTTAATTACTTTCCAATCTTCAAATCGCGGTTGATTAGATAGAGACTCATTAGTTTGGATAAATGCTTTTTGATCAAGAGGTATAAATAAACCTGACCTCTCAAGATTATCTGAAATTACACTAGAAATATTTTTGCCTATTTTTTCGAAGTTTGTACTGCTAGAAAATAAATTTGTAACAGCTATTGGAGTTGGTTTTACACTACCTTGAGTTAAAGTTACTTCTAAGGATTTAGATGAAAAAGAAGAAACCGTTATAATTATAAACAAAAAAACTTTTATCATTAATATCCTTTCATAATACTGTAATCAAAAGTAATTGTAAGATTTTTCCATAAGCTATATTTTTCTTTTGGCAATTTCAAAGGTGTACATTCAGGATTTAACAAAGTTCTCATTGCGCTATCAGTAATAGGTCCATAAAAAGCATTACTTTTAGGTATATTTGTGTCAATAATACGAACAGAGTTCTGAAAAACCTTCATATTTTGTTGAACCTTAGCTGAAATTGTTACTTTCATACCTCTTTCAATTACGGCTCCAGCTGGTGCATTCCAACATGATGATAATTGTTGACGCAGAAGATCAATTTCGGAAATTGACAATATCATACTTTCATTTTCTGGATTTTCACCTAATTGATTATTTTCATCATTTATTATTTCTTTTTCTTCAACATTATTAGATTTTTCATTCCTTAAATCTTTTAACATTGAAGCTATACTAAAATCTTCCTTTGGTTTATTTTTTGGTTTTGCAACTTTTTTCTTTTTATCAGGCTTGTTTTCTTTCTTGTTTTTATTTTTAGGCTCAATTTGAAGATCAGAGGTATTTAGAATTGGTTCCGGTTTTTTTTGTTTTGGTTTAAGTTTAGGTTTAATCTGATTTGTTTTTAAAGTTTCAATCTTTGTTTCATTCTGAATGTTTTCTTTTGGCTTAATTTCTACATTTTTTTTTTCTTCAACTTGCACTTTATTTTTTTCCTTAATTTCAATGATGGGCTGCTGTTCTTCATCAAAAGTTTTAACGTTCTGTGAAATATCAAATTGTTTTTGGGCTTCTATATTTTCAGAGGAATTAAATTTTTTTTGTTTAGCGACAGTTTTTTTGTTAATTTCATTTTTTGAGTCAGTCTTTTTGATATTGGTTGTTTCTGAAACGTTTAAGATTTCAATTGGAATAATATTTGGAACATATACATCTTTTGGTCCAAAAAAATTTGGCAGGCCTACAGCGAACATTAATATTATTAGATGAAATAATATAGAAAAAAATATTCCGAAATTTTGTGGATTAAGTTTATCTAAAAATTCTATCAATTTTAAAGAATTATAATTAATTCTTTCCATAAGTTACTCTATGTTTTGAGTAATCAATGCAACTTTTACGTAACCCGCAGAATTTATCATAGACATTATTTCCATAACTCTTCCGTAAGCAACTATTCTATCTCCTCTAATGTATATTCTTGCTTCAGTATTTTGTTCAGTAATTGCATTAATTCTTGGTATTAAATTTTCAACTTCAACTTGTGACTCACCAATGTAAACATCACCCTCTAAGTTTACAGTTATTTCAATTGGATCTTTTTTATCAGTTAGTGCTGTAGCTTTAACTTTTGGCAAATCAACTGGTATACCAACTGTTAAAAGGGGTGCAGTAACCATAAAAACTATTAGGAGTACAAGCATAACATCAACAAAAGGAGTTACATTTATTTCACTCATTTGAGTGTATTTTTTTCTGCTACTTTTTCTGGAGTTATTAATATTTATCAATTTATTTTTTCTCTAATTGTCTAAAAAATATAGTAGTAAATTCATCCGTAAAAGTTTCCAAAGAAGTAAAATACTTTGAAATATCATTTGAAATCTTGTTGTACGCAACGACCGCAGGTATGGCAACAAACAAACCTAAGGCAGTTGCAAATAGTGCCTCAGCAATACCAGGAGCAACAACAGCAAGATTTGTATTTTGTGCAATGGCAATAGATTTAAAGCTATTCATAATACCCCAAACTGTTCCAAAAAGTCCTATAAATGGAGCTGTTGAACCTGCTGTAGCTAAAAATGTTAAATTTTTTTCAACTTCTTCACTTTCTTTATTAAATATTACTGACATTGATCGTTGCATCCTATCTTTAAGAGAATTTAAGTCTATTGACTGATCAATTTGTGTTTTACTTTTTTTCCATTCTAAAATTGCTGCACAAAATATTTTTGACATTGGATCATTTTTATTAAAATTAAGAGTTTCATATAAATCTTCAAATGAATTTCCAGACCAAAATATTTCTTCAAATTCCTTTTCAAGTTTTTTTAATTGTCTCAATCTTAAAATTTTTGAAACTATAACATTCCATGAATATATAGATGCTATTATTAATATTATTATTACTGATTTTACAACTATGTCTGCTTGCATAAACAAGCCAAACATTGAAAAGTCTGGGGCTTCGCTTACTATATCAATCTTGTTAATCTCATCCATAAATTATTTTTTTAACTTTTCTAAATCACTACTATGAACCATTACCCAAAAACCAGGTCTATTTTTTTCACATAATGCAATTACTGGTGTTTTACCCTCTTCTTTAGCCAACTTAGCAGTGTCATCCCATAGAGAAATGGCTGTATGTTTAGCTCTTAATTTACATTCTATAAACAAGTCATCATGTATAACATCAGCCCTTGTAATTTTGCCATTACCTCCACTTAATGGCGTTCTTTTACCATTAAAATATGTAGCTACGTCTCTTTCTCTTTTTTTCCATGCTTTATCTGGCATTTTTATCCTTTTTCATGATGTTAAGGATGACATAACGGCTTCGTCAACTTCAAAATTTGAAGAAACACCCTGTACGTCATCATTGTCCTCTAATATTTCAAGTAATTTAAATAATTTATCAGCAGTTTCCTTGTCAATATTGATAGTATTTTTGCTTTTCCATATTAGGTTTGAATAATTAGTCTGACCAAAGGACTGATTTATTTTATCATTTAATTGGTGAAGTTTATTTTGGTCACAAAAAATAATATATTCATTGTCGCTCACTTCGTAATCATCAGTATCATTTTCGACAAGAAATTCTAACAAATCTTCCTCATTGATTAAGCTTTTATTTAGAGAAATATTACCTAATCTTTCAAAACCAAAACTTACACTCCCCGTTTCACCTAAATTACCACCATATTTACTAAAAGTAGATCTGATTTCTGCAGCAGTTCGATTTTTATTATTTGTCAATGCCTCAACTATAATAGCCACTCCCTCTGGTCCATAACCTTCGTACCTAACTTCCTCATAGTTACTGTCAGGATCATTACCTTGACCTTTTTTTATTGCTCTTTCAATATTATCCTTAGGCATATTGAGAGCTTTTGCAGAGGTGATTGCTGATCTTAATCTAATATTACTCTCAGGATCATCACCCCCAACTTTTACTGCAACTGAAATCTCTCTTCCAAGACGAGAAAACTCTTTTGCGCGTTTTTTATCTTGAGCACCTTTACGATGCATTATATTTTTAAATTTAGAGTGTCCTGCCATTTAAAATTATCTATAAATATTTTATTCGATGTTAGTAAAGTTTTATAATTACTATAAAATTGTGTCTATTATGTGCAATTTTTCACTCTTTTATTGATATTATACTTTTTGCAAGTCCACTTGTATCATCAGTTTCAATTAATGCTCCACAAATAGAAACTTTGCCACTTGCTGGTTTAAAGCCTCCTTCTAATCTGTAGCCTTTTGTAAAACCGTGTATTGGACTTTCTATCTCCATACCAATTACTGAATTATAGTCTCCTGACATACCAACATCAGTTTGATAAGCAGTACCTTTTGGTAACACTTTAAAATCAGAAGTTGGAATGTGTGTATGCGTCCCAAGAACAGCTGATACTGAACCATCAACAAAATGACCAAAAGCATTTTTCTCTGATGTTGCCTCTCCATGAACATCTATTAGAATTGCATCACAAGTTCTTCCTAGTCGTTCAGAAGCTAAAAATTTTTTAATTGCTTCAAATGGATCATCAAGTGATATACCCATAAATAATCTTAGCATGACTTGCACAATGACAATTTTTTTTCCATTTAATAATTCTAGAGTGTATGAACCTTTTCCTGGAACACCAGAAGGATAGTTTATTGCTCTAATAATTTTTGGACATTCTTCAATAAATGTCAGCATTTCTCTTTTATCCCAAGCATGATTTCCCAAAGTAAGCACATCAATACCTGCAGATATTAAATCTTGAGCATCTTTTTTTGAAATTCCGTATCCACCAGTAGCATTTTCGGCATTTGCTACAATAATATCAGGGTTATATTTATTTTTAATCAAAGAAATATTTTCTTTTATTTTTACTCGAGCAGATTTACCAACTATGTCACCAATAAAAAGAATTTTCATATAAAAGAATAAAGTTTCTTTTCTGTAATAACATAATCAAGCCTTATATCAAATTTATCTTTTGGAACCTCAGGTACTTTTTGATCATCAAAAGCATATCCAACTGAAATGAATTTTTTATTATTATTTCTTAGAAAGTCAAAAGTCTTATCATAATAACCACCCCCATATCCAAGCCTATAACCCAGGGTGTCATAAGCAAGACAAGGTACAAAAAGAAGATCTGGAATTAAAAGTTCATTATTTTTAGAAGGTTCTTCTATATTCATATAGCCTTTAATCATATCACTTTTATTTGTAAACTTTCTAAATAATAGATGTTTATCTTTTTTAAAAATTACGGGTAAACAAAGTATTTTATTTTTTTTTAAAATATATTTGTTTAGTTCTGAAGTATCAATTTCAGTATTTATAGAGTTAAAACTTGATACTATTTGAATGTTATCTAAATTAATTTTGTAAAAAAAATCTTCAATTAATTTTTTATTAAAAATTTTTTTTACTTTAGTGAATAATTTTTTTCTCAAACTAAATTGTTTAATTCTAAATTCTTTTTTTTTAAGTGTTAATTCATTCTTCATAGGTTTTTTTTATTAATTTAATAATTGCATCTATTTGATTTTGTATATTTGAAATATCATGGTTTATAAAATTATTTTCCTCTTTTAATAATTTATTTTCCTCACGTAATTTAAATATTTGATCATTAAGATTAATATTTTCACTATTAGTGTCATTAATTTTTTTTTCTAAACTAATTTCTTTATATTTACTCTTATCTAAATTTAATAATTCAGCTTGTAATTTGATTGCTAAAAAAGATAACAATTTGTTATCACTAATTTTCCCATTTAGATTATCATAACTTTTTAGTTTATTATTTATTTCTTTAATAGCTTCTATTAAAATTTCTTTCTGATTAGTCTCATAATTAACATTTATTTCTTTATTTAAGATGATAGCTTTATAAACAGGCATTATTTTTGATCAATTAAATCTTCTAGATCATCTAGATATTTATTCATATTTTGTTTAATCTCTTCTATTTCACTTTCAAGATTCTCTATTTTATTTTTTTTTGCATGATGTAAATTTACAAAATCTTCCATTAGTGTTTGCAATTCTTTGATTTTCTCTTTTAGTTCCTTAATTTTTGCAATGCTTTCCACAGATATTTTATAATTTGAAATTTTATAATTGTCACTGTAATGAAGCAATTAATATTAAAAAATATGATGATAATAATTTAAAGAAGGTTTTAGAATTGGACAAAAATCAAAATATTATAAATTTAAGTAATCTTTCAAATTGTATTCGTTTTTTATCAATTGATGCGGTACAAAAAGCAAAATCAGGTCACCCAGGCATGCCAATGGGTATGTCAGACATTGCTACTATTCTTTTTAAAAATCATTTGAAATTTGATCCCAATAATCCAGATTGGATTGATCGAGATAGATTTGTTGTTTCTAATGGTCATGGATCTATGCTTCTTTACTCCTGTTTGTATTTATTGGGATATTCAGGTATCACTCTAGAAAATATTAAAAATTTCCGACAACTTAACAATCCAACGGCTGGACATCCAGAATTTGGAACGATACCCGGAATAGAAACTACAACGGGACCATTATCACAAGGTCTCTCTAATGCTGTGGGATTTGCAATTGCTGAAAAAAAATTATCTTCAAAATTTACAAGTGATCTAATTAATCACTATACATATGTTTTTGCTGGAGATGGCTGTTTAATGGAAGGTCTTAGTCATGAAGCTTGTAGTCTTGCTGGACATTTAAAATTAAATAAGTTGATTATGTTTTTTGATGATAATGCAATTTCAATTGATGGTTCAACTGAATTATCAACTTCTGATGATATTAAAAAAAGATTTGAGTCATATAACTGGAATTATATTAGAATTGATGGTCATAACTTTGAAGAAATTGATAAAGCAATTTTTGATGCTAAAAAAAGTTCATTACCTACAATAATAGCATGTAAGACTACCATAGGCTACGGTTCTCCAAATAAGTCTGGAAAGGCTTCTTCTCATGGATCTCCTCTTGGTGAAGAAGAAATTGAACTTGTTAGGAAAGAATTAAATTGGAACTATAAACCTTTTGAAATTCCAGTTGATTTAAAAAAAGAATGGAGAGAATTCCATATAAGAAATGTTAAAACAAGAGAAGATTGGCTAATCAAAAACTCTCAAGAATTAAAAAATGAAGATTATAAAAATTATTTTTTAAATAATAAAAATAATGAATTAACTAAAGATATTATTGAATTTAAAAATACTCATTTTAAAGAAAACACAATTTGTGCAACGAGAAAAGCAAGTGAATTATCAATTAATTTAATATCTAATCATAAGCCAAACCTTTTTGGAGGTTCTGCTGATCTCACAGGCTCCAATAACACAAAAGGTAAACAAATGAGAGTAATAAATGCTGATGATTTTAGTGGCAGCTATATTCACTATGGAATAAGAGAACACGCAATGGCTGGTATTATGAATGGAATAGCCTTACATGGTGGCTTAAGACCATATGGTGGAACATTTTTAGTATTTTCAGATTACTGCAGACCCTCTATGAGATTATCTGCTCTAATGAATATACCAGTTATTTATGTCATGACTCATGACTCAATAGGTTTAGGTGAAGATGGACCAACACACCAACCAATTGAACATTTAGCTAGCTTAAGAGCTATTCCTAACATAACAATTATTAGACCCTGTGATATTATAGAAACCATTGAGGCGTGGGAGATAGCATTGAATAATTCAGGACCAACTGTTCTAGTGCTTACACGTCAAGATTTACAACTAATACAAAAAAATAATAGAAAAGATAATTTTGTAAAAAAAGGTGCATATTTAGTTATAAATTTCGATAAATATGATGCTACAATTTTAGCTTCTGGATCAGAGGTTGAAATTGCTTGTTCTGCTTCAAATAAGTTAAAAAAATATAATAATTTGAATGTACGAGTAGTAAGTATTCCATCTTTTGAATTATTTGAAAAAAATGAAATTGAATATAAAAAAAATATTTTGGGAAATAAGCCTATTTTTGGAATTGAAGCTGGAGTTATTAATGGATGGGAAAAATATTTAGATGAAAAAAACTTTGTTGGTATGTCAACATTTGGGGAGAGCGGTCCATACAAAGAATTATATAGACATTTTAAAATAACTGATGACAACTTGATTGAAATAGTAGCAAATAATTTATAATTAGTAGGAATAAATATTATGAGAATAGCAATAAATGGATTTGGAAGAATTGGAAAATTAGTTTTTAGAGCTTTTTTAGAGAGAAGCCTTAAAAATATTGAAGTTGTAGCAATTAATGAATTGGGCAGTATTGATTCTAGTATTCATTTATTAAAATATGATAGCGTTCATGGAATAATTTCAACAAATATTTCTAGAACAAAAAAAGGAATCAAAGTTGGGAAAAACAATATTAATTTATATTCTGAAAAGGATCCTGGTAAACTTCCCTGGAAATCAGAAGAAATTGATATTGTTTTAGAATGCAGCGGAGTATTTACCTCCAAAGAAAAGGCCTTGGCTCACATAAATGCTGGTGCAAAAAAAGTAATAATATCTGCCCCAGCGTCAAACGTTGATAAAACAATCGTCCAAGGTGTTAATAATCAGGAATTAACAAAAAAACATAATATAATTTCAAACGGTTCGTGCACAACCAATTGTCTAGCGCCTTTGGCAATGGTACTTGATAAAAGTTTAGGAATTGAAAGTGGCTTTATGACTACAATACATAGTTATACTGGAGATCAAAGAACTGTAGATCAGGCTCATAGTGATTTAAGAAGGGCAAGAGCTGCTGCGGAGTCAATGATTCCAACTTCAACAGGTGCAGCAAAAGCACTGAGTTTAGTTTTACCAAATCTGACTGGCAAACTTGATGGTACAGCAATTAGGGTGCCAACCCCTAATGTTTCATTAATTGATTTTACTTTTATAAGTAAGAAAAAAACAAGTGCAGAAAAAATTAACTCTGTAGTTTTAAAAGCTTCAAAGTCTAAAAGGCTTAAAAACATTCTAACTACTAATAATTTACCATTAGTTTCTGTTGATTTTAATCACAATGCTAGCAGTTCAATTTTTGATACAACGCAAACACAAGTTGTTAGAAATAAGCTTTGTAGAGTTTTATCTTGGTATGATAATGAGTGGGGTTTCTCAAATAGAATGATCGATACCATGCTAAATCTAAAAAAATATATTTAGTGTTAAAAAAAAAATGTTTTTCAATTGATACTTATTTACAATTTCAAAAATTAATCGAATTTAAAAATAATAAACGTAAGATATTTATAATTTTCATAAAAAATAATTTAATAAAAGGTTTTGGAACTATTTGGCTTAATCAATTTATTAAACTTATTAAAAAAAACTATTCTGAATACAATATAAAATTTTATGTTGATGCTGGCAGAGATCAAGGATTATCACTTTTAATTTTAAACGAAAATATTGATTATTTAAAAATTAAAACAAACAAAATTATATTAAATAAAATACGACAAATAGCCAAAAAAAATAAAGTTTTATTAAATCCAAATTTTAATATACTAGATGTCTCGAAAATTAAAAATTATGAAAACTTAAAATTATGAAAATTGGTGGTAATGAAATTAAAGTTGGCAATATTTTAGAAATTGATAATAAACTTTGGCGTGTTTTAAAAACCCAACATACTCAACCTGGTAAAGGTGGTGCCTATATTCAAGCTGAACTTAAAGAAATTAAAGAAGGAACAAAAATGAATTCAAGATTTAGATCTTCTGAGTCAGTAGAAAGGGCCATACTTGATGAAAAAAAATTTCAATACTTATATGAAGATAATGAGAAATTTATCTTCATGGATCAACAAACTTTTGAACAAATTGAATTAGGTTCTGACCTAATACCCCAAGATCAGTCAAAATTTTTAATAGAAAATGATGAAGTCGTTTTACAATTTTATAATGAAAAAGCAGTTGGTTTAGAATTACCAGATAATATTACTTTAGAAGTAATTGAAACAGAGGGAGTTGTAAAAGGTCAAACTGCTGCATCATCTTATAAACCTGCTATTTTAGAAAGAGGTATAAAAACTACAGTTCCACAATTTATTGCTATTAATGACAGGATAGTAATTAGTACAATTGATAGCAGTTATATAGAAAAAGCAAAAAATTGATACAACCAGCTGTAATTAATATTTTTGAAAAAGCTGCTAAAAAAGCAGGTAAACTGTTAATTAGAGATTTTGGTGAGATTGAAAATTTACAAATTGAGTCTAAATCGATAGGTGATTTCGTCACAAATGCTGATTTAAAAGTAGAAAAAAGTTTGTTAGAAACTCTCAAATACTACTATCCAAATTATTCATACATTACTGAAGAAAGTGGCAAAATAGAAGGAGATCACAATACTATAATTATAGATCCAATTGACGGTACTTCTAATTTTATTCATGGAATTCCTCATGTTGGAATAGTTATTGCCAAAATGACTGATAATGAAATCACAGATGGAGTAATATATAATCCAATTTTGAATGAATTTTTTTGGTCATCAAAGGGAAAGGGTTCTTGGTGCAATGAGAGGAGACTAAGGGTATCAAATCGGTCAACCTTGACTGATTGTTTAATTGGAACTGGTTTACCATTTGGAAATCGAACTTATGAAGGCTATTTAAATGAAGTTGATGAAATTTTAAAAACGACAGCTGGGGTGAGAAGATTAGGTGCTGCTGGCCTTGACCTTGCTTATGTTGCTGCAGGAAAACTTGATGGTTTTTGGGAAAAAGATCTAAATCTTTGGGATATTTCTTCTGGAGTGCTGTTAGTTAAGGAAGCAGGAGGAAGAGTATCAAAAATGAACGGTGAAGATTGGAAAGTAGAGTCCAGAGATATATTGGCCTCAAACACCAAAATACACAAAGATCTAACTCAAAAACTTTCTTTACTTTAATACTTAATTAAATATAAGCAATTTTATGAAAAAGAAAATACATCCTGATTACCACGAGATAAATGTTTTAATGACAGATGGATCTACATTTAAAACAAGATCAACATGGGGTAAGGAGTCAGATACACTTAAATTAGAAATAGACTCAAAGTCACATCCTGCTTGGACTGGTGGAAAATCTAGTTTAAATGAAACTGAAGGTCAGGTAGCTAGATTCCAAAAAAGATTTAAAGGTCTAAAAATAAAGTAATTTTTATTTAAAATAATTTTCAGCATCTTTTTTAAAATTATCCTTTTTATTAATCTCTAAATTGACTCGATCTATTTCTTGATTTAATTCTTCAATATATTTTTTTAAATCATCAACACTAAAGTCATCTAAGTTTAAAATTTTAACTGTTTTCTTTGTTTCATCTATTTCAAAAAAATCTACCATACTCGAATTATTTTATATCTATATTTAATATTTATATTATAAGGAAAAATTATGAAATATCCACTTATGCCTAAAGCTACCGCAATTTGGCTTGTTGAAAATACTGCTCTCAGTTTTAATCAAATATCTGAATTTTGTGGCCTTCATGAATTAGAGGTTCAGGGAATAGCAGATGGGGATGTTGCTGTGGGTATGAGAGGTTTTGATCCGATTGACAATAAACAACTCACAAAAGAAGAAATAGAAAGATGCGAAAAAGACAATGCTGCAAAATTAACACTTATCAAATCTCAAGTAATTGATGAATTACCCCCTAGAAAGAAAGATACTAAGTACACCCCTCTTTCACTAAGACAAGAAAAACCTTATGCAATACTCTGGCTAATTAAAAGATATCCAAGTGAACTAAGTAGCTCACAAATTGCTAGACTTACAGGATCAACCAAAAATACAGTAGATGCTATTCGAAACGGTACATATAGAGAGGCTGTTCTTGAAGCCAAAAGTCCGATGGATGTAGGTCTGTGCACTTATAAAGATTTAGAAAAAACATTAAATCGTACGAGAACAAAAAAAGAGCCAACTGAAAACTAATTTTTTTTTAATATAATATTTAGATAATAATACATTAACAACATCCAAAAAATAACCATTATTATAAAAAATAATACTAAGTTATTAATTGCAATAATGCCAATTGGTTGCCCAAGAAAGTATGTTAACGGTCCTAATATACCACTTAAAATAATGCCAGTAAGTTTATAATTTTTAAATAAAATTAATATTTCATCAAATAAAGTAGAAAAACTTAACCACAAGATAATCATCCAAGCAGGTAATGTGCCTAAAATTATTGAAGAATTGAATTCATAGATAGAAGAAAAAACCATAATTGTATCAAAACAATATCCCGGCACTGCTATTAACAAACTAATTTTTATGAAGTTTAATTTATTTGAATTAATATAAAAATAAAACAATAAATATATACTTCCTAAATAAATACCAAGTAGGGGTTCATTAAATTTATTTTCACCAAAAACACATGCGAGCCATGTTAATTGATATCCAGTCAATGTAAAAAAAACTTTTAATTTATTCATTGTCTATTTTTTAATTAAAAAATGCGAAACATCAGTAGTGCTACTTAAAAAACCTGTTTCACAATAAGAAAAGTAAAATTCCCACATTCTTTTAAATTTCTTATCAAATCCAATTGTGGAAACATCTTTCCATGAGTCTTGGAACTGAGAATTCCATATATTTAAAGTTTTTGCATAAGATTTTCCAAAACTTAATAACTCAATACATTTTAGCCCTACTTCTCTTGCACTAACTTCTAATTGTTTTTTTGTTGGCAACATCCCTCCCGGAAAAATATATTGTTGAATAAAATCTGGCCTATTTTGATAATTTTCAGCTCTTTTTTCATTTATTGTTATAATCTGTAAAGCAGCCATACCACTCTCAGAAAGTGAATTTCGAATTACATCAAAGTAATTTTTCCAATATTTTTTTCCAACGGCTTCAAACATTTCAATTGATACTATGTTCGAATATTTTGTATTAATATCTCTATAATCTTTGAATTGAACCTCAACTTTTTCTGACAATCCTTCTTTTTGAATTTTTCTTGCTGTATAGTTGTATTGCTCTTTTGAAATTGTTATTGCATCAATTTTACATTTATAGTTTTTTGCTAAGAAACTTGAGAAGCCTCCCCACCCACAGCCGATCTCTAAAGTTTTTGAGTTTTCAGTCAAAGATAATGAATCTGCAATTTTTTTATATTTATTTATCTGTGCATCAGATAAGTTAGTGTTTTTATTATCAAAGATTGCTGATGAATAGGTCATGCTTTGATCTAGCCATTTTTCATAAAACTTATTACCTAGATCATAGTGATATCTTATATTTTTTTTGCTTTGTGATTTTGAATTATCTTTTAAAAAATGTTTAATTTTAGATAGTGTTGAATAAAGTATATTTGAATTAATATTTTCTAAAAAATAATTTTCGTTTTGATGGGATAACATTAATAAATTAGTAAGGTTTGGAGTAGAATAAAAACCTTTAATATAGGCTTCTGCATAACCTACTGACCCTCTTTTAAAGATATATGATATAAAATTATAATTATGTATTTTAATATATGCTATTAAACCCTCTTTAATTCCAGAATAAATTTTTTTTTCACCTGAGGGAAATTCTACATATAAAGTTCCATATTTAATTTTAGATAAAAAATTATTCAAAATTTTTTCTAATGTTTTATCAATATTATTTTTAAAAAAATTCATGACTAGAAAGATCCTTCAAAACTGACTGTATCATTTGGTTTTTTTTTCCTTGCATAGTACTTTCCACCCTTAAAAATAATCTTTAAAGCCTCATAAAGAATTCCAAACATAACCTTAAAACCTAATAATGGATTATATGAAATAAATTTAAACATGTTTTTTGAGTTAAATTCAATGAATTTTCCATATTGAGAAGCTGTTAAAACTTTTTTATTATCTTTATCAAATAGATCAATATTAATGTTTATCTGATTTTTAAACATATTGTTAAAAAATTTGTAGTAAGCCTCCATTTCAATAAATGGAGATACATAAAATTGTTTAGCACACTCATGTGATAATTTAAATTCTTCTGAATCAGCTTCTCCTTTAAAAATATATGTATGTTGCTCATTTGTAGTATTTTTTACTTCGTAGAGTATTGAAATTAATTTGTTATTATCAAAACAATATATAATAGATAAGGGATCAAATACATATCCTAGTATTCTTGGAAAACAAAGTATCATTATTTTTAAATTTTGATACTTAATTTTATATTTTGATAGAGACTCTATTACAAATGTTTTAATTGACCTTTGGTCTCTATAACCATGATCACAATCATAAAAAGAGAATAAATTAAAACCATTGATAGAGAAAAAATTATATTTTTTACCTATTTTGTTAAGTTCATCAATATTTAAATATAAGCTTGGAACTTTGTATTTTAAATTGTGCTTAAAAGGAATAAATCGTTTGTGAACAATACTTGATAATAATATTTGAGATGTCATTAATAATTAATTTGTAATCTATTATAGAAGTTTTTATCCCTGTTCCACGTTAAATTACAGTTTAATAATTTAGAGATGTGAGCGGCTGATTGAATACCATCTTCATGAAAACCATAACCAAGATAAGAACCACAGAAGTAAGTATTATTTAAACCTTGAATTTTCATAACTTCCTTTTGTGCTATCAATACATCAATAGAATAAGTTGGATGCTCAAAAGTAGTTTGATTTAAGATATGATTTGGTTTTTTATATGGGTTCACAGTTACAAAATAATTTTTATTTGTTGGTAATTTTTGTAATAAATTCATCCAATAAGTAAGCGTAAACTTTTTATTTTTAGATTTACTCAGAAAATTCCAACTGGACCAAGCATACTTAGATGTTGGCATTAATGTACTATCAGTATGTAAGAACGCAGAATTTATTGTATATTTAAATTTTGCAAAAGTGTTTAATTCTATTTTTGTTGGTTTATCTAGGATTGGTAAGATCTGATCTGCATGTGTAGCGAATATTAATTTATTAAAAGTATAGCAATTATTATCTTTATCAAAAATTTTAATGATATTACTTTTTCTTTTAATTTTAACGATATTGCAGTTTGTGTAATATTTAAACAAATTTAAACTTATCAATTTCTTAATATACTCATTACTTCCTCCAAAAACGAACTTCCATTGTGGTCTATTTTTAAAATTAAATAAGGCATGATTTTTAAAAAAATTAATAAATGTAACCAATGGAAAGTATTTTAAATCATTGATATTACTTGACCAAATAGATGATATCATTGGTAAGATATGATAATTTTTTAAATAATCTGAAAATTTATTTTTTTGTAAAAAGTCACCTAGTGTGGTTTTAGAATTTTTACTATTTATCTCTAATTCATTACATATTGAATATAATTTCTTTATTTCAAAAATCATTTTGTAAAAACGCCAAGAAAAAATATTTTTAAAATTTGCAAATAAAGTAAAAATTGACTTGCCGCTGTATTCTATACTTGGAATTTTATTTGATACAGCAAAAGACATATCTGAGTCTTTAGACTCAACTTTTAATAATTGGAAAAATTTTGTTAAATCTGGATAATTTTTTTCATTAAAAACGATAAAACCAGTATCAATAGGAATTTTTTTTGAAGACTCCTCAACGTACAATGTTCTTGTATGACCTCCTAGTCTTTTATTTTTTTCAAATAAATGCACATCATATTTTTCGGATAATAAGTATGCTGCACTTAAGCCTGAAATGCCTGATCCAATAATTGCTATTTTTTCCTTCACATTAACTAATAGTTTTAAAAGCAGACAGTGCCCTGTTTCTTGTTTCTTTTAAATCAACAATTGGAGCTGGATAATTTTTTCCAATTCTGCAGCCACAATTTTTTTGATTTTCTTCTGACATTTCCCAAGGATTGTGAATAAATTTATTTGTAACATTTTGAAGTTCAGGAACGTATTTTTTGACATATTCACCTTTTGGGTCAAATTTTTGCCCCTGAAGTATTGGATTAAATATTCTAAAATATGGACTGGCATCAGCTCCACAACCAGATATCCATTGCCACCCAGCAGAATTTGATGCGATATCTGCATCTACTAAGGTATCAAAAAACCACTCTTCACCTACTCTCCAGTGAAGTAATAAATTTTTTGTTAAAAATGATCCAACTATCATTCTTACCCTATTATGCATCCAACCTATTTCGTAGAGCTGTCTCATTCCCGCATCAACAATTGGTATACCAGTATATCCTTTTTGCCATTTTATTAAATTTTTATCATCTTTTAACCATGGAAAATTTTTAAACTTATTTTGAATGGGATTTTTAATCATATCTGGATAATGATATAATAAATTATATGAAAAATCACGCCAACCTAACTCAGCTAAAAACTTGTCTTTATTTTGTGTATTAATTTTTTTTGATAAACTAACTTTATTGTAGATCTCCATTGGTGAAATTTCACCAAAATGTAAATGGGGAGATAATTTTGATGTAAAATTTTGATCAGGTCTATCTCTCCCTATAGAATAATTATCTGCTTTGTTGTTTATAAATTCTTTTAGTTGAATTTGAGCATTATTTTCTCCTGGTAACCAATGTTTATAGATTTTATCAGTCCATTTTAATTTTTTGTTTGTTAAGTTTAAATCTTTAATATTTTTAGAATTCTTGAAACTTAAATTATAAAATTTTATATTTTGTATTATTTTATTAGGTTTTCTATTTCGAATTATTTCATTGCAGTGTCGCCAATAAGGGGTAAAAACCTTAAAGAAACTTCCACTTTTATTTTTTATTTCCCATGGCTCATTTAGTAAATAACCATTAAAGGTTACACAATCTATATCTTCATGTTTTAGTAAAGATTTGATTTTCTTGTCTCTTGAAATTGAATAGGGATCATACAATCTATTCCAATAAAAGCATTCTATATTTTTATTTAAAGTTAAAGATTGGATTATATCAGATGGATTACCTACAAAAATTTTAAGTTTTCCATTATTTTTTTGTATATTATCACTTAAATTTTTTAAAGATTGCTCTAACCACCACTTAGAAACAGACCCTATTCTCTGTTTTGGATCAAGGATATAAATTGGTATAATTTGATCAACTTTTTTAGATAGAGCTTCAATAGATGGATTTTGAGATAGTCTTAAATCTTGTCTGAACCAATGAATTCCAAGTTTAAGTGTCATATTTTAAAACTAACTTAATTTGGTATAAAATAAAGGTCTATAACAGTTATTTACTGTGCGGAGGCATTTTTTTTTCAACAAACCATACGTGTTTTTTAAGAACTGGATCATATTTCTTCATACGAAGTTTTTCAGCTACTTTTAATCCCTTGGTTGGTTTTCTAACAATGTATTTTGTTCCAGTTTTAGGATTTTCCTCAGGAACCAATTGTTTTAATGCAAATGATGTTTTTTTTGCCATGCTGTGTCTATACAGAATATTATAGTGAAATAAAGTATTTTTTACTCATAGTCTGTGACTGTTTGCTTGATATACCTGTTGTATAACCCTCTTTTCTTTGCAATCGAGATTTGTTTATTTCTTTCTTTAAGTTTCTTTTTCTTTTTGTCACTTATATTTTTATAACATTTTGGGCATGAAATTCCTGGTATATATCTTTTTGAATTTGCCTCATTTGAATTTATTGGCTCCCTGCAAGCATGACACATTTTATATGTACCATCTTTTAGCTCATTTTTAACAGAAACTCTTCCATCAAAAACAAAACATTCTCCTTTCCAAAGCGATTTATTTTCTGGAATTTTTTCTAAGTATTCAAGAATTCCTCCTTGTAATTGAAATACATTTTTAAATCCTTTGGCTAATAGGTAAGAAGATGCTTTTTCACATCTTATTCCTCCAGTACAAAACATTGCAATTTTTTTATCTTTAGAATTTTTTAAATTATCTTTTACATAAGCTTTAAATTCAGTAAAATTTTTTGTTTTTGGATTTATTGCTCCTTTAAAAGATCCGATTTGTACTTCAAAATTATTTCTTACATCCAAAAGAATAGTCTTTTTGTCATTAATAATATTATTCCAATCATTACAACTTATATGTTTACCAGTTTGTATTTCTGGATCTGAATACATTGTTCTTAAAGTAACTATTTCTTTTTTGTGTTTAACTTTTAATTTTTGGAAAGGCATAAATTTTGAATAAGAAAACTTTGAATTAAGATTATCAAAATTGTGTTTTTTTAAGATACTAATAATATTATTAATATCTTTTTTTAATCCCGCTAAAGTTCCATTTATTCCTTCGTTTGCTATAAGTATTGTACCTTTAATTTTGTTAAATTTACAAAAATCATTAAGTTCTAATAATACTTCAGTTTGATTAAAATCTTTTTTAAATTGATAAAAAGTAATAATGGTAAAGTGCTTGTTATTCATTTAAGTAAATTATATATAAAATTATTATAAATGCATGTCGAAAGAAACTCTAAATATAGTAAAAAAATTCCTTAATTCATACTCAATAGAAACTACACCTAACGTGTATGCTAAATATGGAGGTTTTACAGATTTTTTAGATAAAACACATGACGTATATATTACTTATTTACCAGATGAAAATTCAAAGAATGTAATTAATACCGCTAAAAAATTGAAAGATGAAGGTTATGAGGTAATACCACATTTACCTGCTAGAACTATAATCAATAAAAATGAATTAGAAAAATATCTTGGTGATTTAGCAAATGATTCAGGTTGTACAAAAATATTAATTATTGGAGGTGGTGGAAATCAAGCTGGAAATATTTCCTCAACTATGGATGTTCTAAATTCTGATCTTTTGTCAAAATTTGATTACAAATTTGTTGGTGTTGCTGGTCATCCAGAAGGAAGTCCAGATATTTCAAATCAAAATTTAGATTTAGCAATAAACGAAAAAAATAATTTTGCTAAAAATGTAGATTTTCAAATGTATATTGCAACTCAATTCTTCTTTGAGGCAAAGTCTCTCATAGATTGGGAAAAACATCTAAGTACCTTAGGTAATAATTTGCCTATACATGCAGGCATACCGGGTCCAGCATCTATAAAAACTTTAATTAATTATGCTAGATCATGTGGTATTGGTAATTCTTTACGATTTATATCAAAACAAGCATTTAATTTAACTAAACTAGCAACATTAAGTACTCCTGATAAACTAATATATGACTTAGCAAGTTATATACATTCTAATCAATCTACTAATTTAGAAAATATTCATTTTTATGCTTTTGGTGGAATGAAGAAAACAGCAGATTGGTTGAATCAACTAGATAGTTCTGAATTAAATTATAATAATAAAAATCAATTTGTATTATAATATTCGCGTATTTCTTCACATTTTTTTATTTCTAATATTGAAACACAAGTTGTTTCATAACTTACATAATCTATAAGTACTATTTATTAAATAAGGAGTTACATGTCAGATATTGAAATAGCTAGAAAAGCTAAAATGCAGCCCATAGACGAAATTCTAAACAAGATAAATGTTCCTGATACACCAGAAGCATTTAGTCCAATGGGTCGTCACATCGCTAAAATTAATTTAGAGTATATAAATACTCTTAAAGATAGAAAAGATGGTAAATTAATATTAGTGACAGCTATAACTCCAACTCCAGCAGGTGAAGGCAAAACAACTACCTCTGTTGGTTTAAGTGATGGTCTTAATAAAATTGGAAAAAAATCTATCGTTTGCCTTAGAGAACCAAGTCTGGGGCCTTCTTTCGGTATGAAAGGTGGTGCTGCTGGAGGAGGATATGCCCAAGTTGTTCCAATGGAACAAATTAATTTGCATTTTACTGGAGATTTTCATGCGATAACTTCAGCACATAATTTACTATCAGCATTAATAGATAATCACATCTACTGGGGAAATAAGTTAAATATTGATGTAAGACGCGTAGTTTGGAAAAGAGTTATGGACATGAATGATAGATCTTTAAGATCTATTGTTGTAGATCTTGGGGGCGTAGCAAATGGTTACCCTAGACAAGATGGATTTGACATTACTGTTGCTTCTGAAATCATGGCTATATTTTGTTTAGCTAAAGACCTTAATGATCTCGAAGAAAGAATTGGAAATATTACGATTGCATATACAAGAGATAAGAAAGCAATTTATGCAAAAGATTTAAATGCTCAAGGTCCAATGACAGTTTTACTAAAAGATGCAATAAGACCTAACATAACACAAACACTTGAAAATAATCCAGCTATAATCCATGGAGGACCTTTTGCAAATATTGCACATGGATGCAATTCTGTGATAGCAACTAAAGCAAGTTTAAAATTGGGAGATTATGTAGTTACTGAAGCTGGTTTTGGTGCTGATTTAGGAGCAGAAAAATTTTTAGATATAAAATGTAGAAAATCAGGTTTAAAACCTGATTGTGTTGTCCTAGTTGCTACAATAAGAGCTTTAAAAATGCATGGAGATGTAGCTAAAGAAGATTTAAAAGATGAAAATGTGTCAGCTTTAAAAAAAGGTCTTGTTAATTTAGAGAGACATATAATTAATGTCCGAAAATTTGGACTTCCAGTTACAGTGGCAATAAATCATTTTATTACAGACTCTCAAAGTGAAGTTGATGCTGTGCTTGATTTTTGTAAAACACAGGGAGTTAAAGCTTCAATGTGCACGCATTGGTCAGATGGAGGGGAAGGTGCAAAAGAATTAGCACAAAATGTAGTTGAAATTTGTGAAGAAAATAAAAATACATTTAAATTTTTATATGAAGATAATTTACCTTTATTCAAAAAAATAGAGAGAATTGGTTTAGAAATTTATCACGCCAGCGAAGTTGTTGCAGACACAAAAGTTAGGAATCAACTTAAAGAATTTGAGTCAAAGGGCTTTGGAAATCTTCCGGTTTGTATAGCTAAGACTCAATATAGCTTTTCTACTGATCCAAGCTTAAAAGGCGCTCCTACAGGTCACGTTCTTCCTATCAGAGAAGTTCGATTATCATCTGGTGCTGAATTTATTGTTGTAATTTGTGGAGATATTATGACAATGCCTGGTTTACCAAGTGTACCTGCGGCAAATTCGATAAAGCTAAATGCTAAAGGAGAAATTGAAGGTCTTTTTTAAAACTGTTATAGAATATAAAAAATATGACTACTAAAAAAAAATATTCTTTCTTTTCTATTGCTAAAAATGCCTTATCGCATCACGAACAATGGCAAAAAACTTGGAATAGTCCTGAACCTAAAAAAAATTATGATGCTATTATAGTAGGTGGTGGTGGACACGGCTTAACAACAGCTTATTACCTTGCAAAAAATCATGGGATTAAGAATATAGCCGTGATTGAAAAAGGCTGGATTGGTGGTGGTAATACTGGAAGGAATACAACTATTATAAGATCAAATTATTTATGGGATCAAAGTGCAGCGCTATACGAACACGCTTTAAAACTTTGGGAAGGTATGTCACAAGAATTGAATTACAATGTTATGTTTTCTCAAAGAGGAGTTTTGAATGTTGCACACAACTTACATGATGTGAGGGAACTCAAAAGACGTTGGCACGCAAATAGATTAAATGATATTGATTGTGAATGGCTTGATACAAAAAAAGTAAAACAATTTTGTCCAATAATCAATACCTCTCCACATATAAGGTACCCAGTACTTGGAGCAACACTTCAAAGAAGAGCAGGAACAGCAAGACATGATGCAGTCGCTTGGGGTTATGCAAGAGGAGCTGATGAAATGGGTGTTGATATTATCCAAAATTGTGAAGTAACAGGTATTAATATTAAAAATGGAAATATAACCGGAATTGAAACTACAAAAGGAACAATTAATTCAAATAAAGTTGGTGTTGCGGCAGCTGGGCATACAAGCGTAATTGCTAACATGGCAGGGATTAGACTTCCACTTGAGAGTAAACCTCTGCAAGCTCTTGTTTCTGAGCCAGTAAAACCAGTAATTGATACAGTAGTTATGTCCAATACTATTCACGCCTATGTCTCTCAATCTGATAAAGGAGAATTAGTAATTGGAGCAGGTACAGATGGATACACTTCTTATACACAACGGGGTGGCTTTAATATTGTTGAAGATACATTAATGGCAATTGTTGAATTATTTCCTATTTTTTCAAGAATGAAAATGCTTCGTCATTGGGGTGGGATTGTTGATATATGCCCTGATGCTAGCCCGATCATAAGCAAAACGCATATTAATGGTCTATATTTTAATTGTGGTTGGGGTACAGGTGGTTTTAAAGCTACACCAGGTTCAGGTTGGGTGTTTGCACATACAATTGCTAACGATGAAGCACATTCTTTAAACGCGCCTTTTAGCATTAACAGATTTTCAAGTGGTGAGTTAGTTGATGAACATGGCGCTGCAGCAGTAGCACACTAATTCATGTTTTTAATTAATTGTCCTTATTGCGGTGAAAGAGATCAAGCTGAGTTCTCATGTGGAGGTGAAGCTCACATTGCTAGACCAAAAAATCCTCCTGACTTAACTGATGATCAATGGGCAGAATATTTATTTATTAGAAAGAACGATAAGGGTCTTCATTATGAAAGATGGAATCACGCTTTTGGATGTAGACAATGGTTTAACTTAGCTAGAAATACAGCAACTGATGAAATTTTAGCAGTTTATAAAATGGGAGATAAACCACCTAAATTATATGCAAACGTTCCTATTACTCCCTCAGGTGAACCAGATATAGGTTCAGGTAATTTATCTACCTCAAAAAAAAAATAACTAAAAATTTATGAAACGTCTACAAAATAATAAAAATATTGAAAAAAATAAAATTATAAATTTTTATTTTGATGGAAAAAAATACCAAGGCTATAAGGGAGATACACTAGCTTCTGCTTTATTAGCTAATAAAATTCACTTGGTAGGTAGAAGTTTTAAATATCATCGTCCAAGAGGAATTGTTAGTGCCGGAAGTGAAGAGCCAAACGGCATTGTGCAGTTAGAAACTAGAGAGTACACAGAACCAAATAGACGTGTCACAGAAATTCAAATCTACGAGGGTTTAAAAGCATTCTCTCAAAACAATTGGCCCTTTTTAAATTTTGACCTTGGAGCAATAAATGATTTGTTATCACCATTCTTTCCTGCTGGTTTTTATTATAAAACATTTATGTGGCCTCCAAAATTTTGGAAAACATATGAATTTTTTATAAGACACGCAGCAGGCCTTGGTAAATCTCCTAAGAAAGACGACCCACACAAATACGAACACTTTCATTACCATTGTGATTTGTTAGTTGTTGGAAGTGGTATCAGCGGTCTTTACACAGCTGAAATTGCAGCCAAAAATAATCTAAAGGTTCTATTAATTGAACAAGAAAATGAATTTGGTGGAGAAATTTTATCCAGCCATGGAGATAATCCAAAAATAAATAATATTCCTATAAATATATGGAAAAATGATATTATAAATAAATTAAAAGGTTATTCTAATGTAAAAATTATTTCTAATACTACTTGTTTTGCTTATTTTCATTATAATTTGTTACTTGCTATTCAAGATTTAGAACCTGAAAAAGGCTTAAGTAAAACTCATGAAATTAGACAAAGAATTTGGAAGATAAGATCTAAAAAAGTTGTACTTGCAACTGGAGCGATAGAAAGACCAATAATCTTCAATAATAATGATAGGCCAGGTATAATGCTCGCAAATAGCGCACGAAAATATTTAAATAAATATGGAGTCTCTGTAGGTCAAAATTTATTGTTCTTTACAAATAACGATAGCGCTTATGAAACAGCAATAGACTTTTTTCACAAAGGATTAAATGTACAAGCTATTGTTGATGTAAGAAATGAAACTAATGGTCACTTCACTAAAATAGCTAAAGATCTTGGTATAACGATATTGAATGGTTATGAAATTGTTAACACAATTGGTAGATTAAGAGTACAAGAAGTCAAATTAAAAAAATTACATACTAATAATATTGATGAAAACAAATCTTCTATTACCATAAAATGTGACACTATATGTGTTTCAGGTGGTTGGACTCCAACAGTTCATTTATTTACACAATCAAAAGGAAAATTAAAATATAGAGATTTAGATGGAAGTTTTATACCCGAAAGGGCATTTCAAAATACATTATGCGTAGGTAGTTGTAATGGAGATTATGATCTACATAAAATTTTAGAGTCAATTCCATCAAATCTAAATAATTTTTTAGATCTAAAAGGAAGTAAATTGTCGAATGAGGAAAATTATAAAACAGATAAAGTTTTAAATGATAATCATAAAAATATATGGATTACTTCAAAACAAAAAATTTCAAAAACAAAAATGTTTGTTGATTTTCAAAATGATGTAACTGCCAAGGATATAAAACTGGCATTAAAAGAAGGATTTCAATCAATTGAACATGTAAAACGTTACACGACTACAGGAATGGCAACGGACCAAGGCAAAACAAGCAATGTAAATGCCTTAGGGATTATATCTGAATTAACAAACACAGATATCTCTGAACTTGGCACTACAACATTTCGACTACCTTATACACCTGTTACTTTTGGAGCTCTTGCAGGAAGACATGTAAAAGAATTTTTTGATTTAGAAAGAACCACCCCTATGCATGATTGGCACGTTAATAACAATGCTATGTTTGAAGATGTAGGTCAATGGAAACGTGCTTGGTATTATCCAAAAAAAAATGAAAATTTTTCTTCAGCACTTAATAGAGAGGTTAAAGCTACAAGAGACAGTCTTGGAATCTTAGATGCCTCAACTTTAGGTAAAATTGATATTCAAGGAAGAGATGTCAGTGAATTTTTAAATAGAATATATACTAACGCTTGGTCTAAATTAGAAATAGGCAAGTGTAGATATGGTGTTATGCTTGGAGATGATGGTATGGTAATTGACGATGGCGTTACGACAAGACTTGGTGAATATCACTATCTAATGTCAACAACAACGGGGAATGCAGCATCTGTGATGTCTAAACTTGAAGATTGGTTACAAACTGAATGGCCTGAACTAGAAGTTTACTTAACATCTGTTACAGAACAATACGGAACAATAAGTTTAAATGGTCCAAACTCAAGAAAATTAATTGAAAAAATAAATTCAGACTTTGATTTTTCAAAAAATAATTTTCCTCACATGAGCTATAAAAATATAAATTTGTGTGGAATTGACTGCAGAGTTATGAGGATCAGCTTTACTGGTGAGTTATGTTATGAAATAAATGTACCATCTGTATATGCTAAATATTTATGGGATATTTGCATAGATAAAGGACAGGAATATAATATTACTCCTTATGGAACAGAAGCAATGCATGTTTTGCGTGCTGAAAAAGGTTTTATTATAGTAGGTCAAGAAACAGATGGATCTGTTACTCCAGTAGATTTAGATATGGATTGGATTGTTAGCAAGAAAAAGTTTGATTTTGTAGGAAAAAGAGCATTGAATAGAAGCGATACAATTAAGAAGGATAGAAAACAATTAGTTGGTTTAAAAACTAAGGATCCTAAAATAATTTTAGAAGAAGGAGCGCAATTAGTTGAAAAGATTACAACTCTTCCAATGAAAATGGTTGGGCACGTAACCTCAAGCTACTATTCACCTAATTTAAATAGTTCATTTGCTCTTGCATTAATAAAGGGCGGATTAGAAAAAAAAGGTGAAAAACTTTTTGCACCTATGCAAAATGAAACAATAGAAGTTGAAATTACAGATCCTGTATTTATTGACCCACAAAACACTAGGATTAATCAATGAGCGTAAAACCATCTACAGTTCTTAACGTAAATAAAAAAAATTTTAATGGCATTTTTATTGAAGAAAAAAATTTATCAGGAAAAATTAATCTTAGAGGAAAGAGTAATGATAAAGAATTTATGAAAAATGTTGGTTCGGTTTTAGATCTGGTATTACCTATTGAGCCTAATGTAAGAGTTTCAAATAATAATATTAATATAATTTGGTTAAGTCCAAATGAATGGCTTATAGAAACTCCTGAGTCTAAGACTCATAAAGTTTTTACCCTTCTAAAATCTTCTCTTAATGCGCAAAAAACTGCAGTTACAGATGTTTCGTATAATAGAACTATAATAAAATTAGAAGGTAAAGATGTATACACTTTGCTATCAAAATATCTCGTTCTTAATCTTGAGGAGGTATTAAAAAATAATTATAGTGTTGCTCAATCAATTTTTATAAAAATACCTATTCTTATTATTCGAAATAATAGTGATGATGAAGATACATCATTAGATATTCATTTAAATAGATCTCATGCAAGATATGTTTATGAGTTATTAGTAGATGGTTGTAAAATACTTAACATTTAGTATTACTGTTTCTTTAATACTTTTTTTTAACCATGCATACGCAAAAACAATTTATGGAAAGCCAAGAATTATTGATGGTGATACAATTCATATTGGTAAAAGTAAAATTAGATTACATGCTATTGATGCTCCAGAAACAAAACAAAAATGTACCAAGGGTGGCGTTAAATGGAATTGTGGGTTTGAGTCTACACAGTTTTTATTAGAACTTGTTGGAAACTATGAAATTAAATGTGATACTCAAGGCAAAGATAGATACAATAGATATATAGGTATTTGCTACATAAATAATATAAATATAAATCGTCAAATGGTAATTAATGGTTGGGCAATAGCTTATAGATATTACTCTCTCGATTATATTAAAGAAGAAAAGATAGCAAAATCAAACAAGGTTGGTATTTGGATTGGGGAATTTGAAGAACCTTATCTATTTAGAAAAAAAAATAAATAATTATCCATGATGTTTAGAGTCTTTTAGATACAATAGTTCGTCAATATTTTGTTGTTTTTCTTCTACTAAAGATCTTAATTCATCTAATATGATCTTAGTTTCTATCTCTTTTTGTTTCATTAATTTTATTTCATTTTTAAATATTGTATTTTCAATTTTAATTTCATCTATTTCTTCATTAGATAAAGAATTATTAATTTTTTGTTTTAAATTACTAACTTCATTTTTGTAATTACTTATAAGTTCATTTAATTTTAGAATTTTATTTTTTAAATTTTTAATTTCATTTATATTATCCAAACTATTTTCAGATAAGTTATTTTCTAATTTTGAAAAATTACTAACACTATTATTATATTCAATTTCAAGGGCTGCAGATGATTGCTTCAAATTTTCTATTTCTTGCTTTAAATTCTGTATTTGATTATCCCTAAATTTAATTCTTTGATCTTTTTGAAATACCTCTAATTTCAATTCTTCTATTTCAGATATTAAACTCGATTGATCATCAACTAAATCAGGTAAAATTTCATCAGGTAGTTCTTTTACTTCAGTATTTAAATCTAATGATGGTAGGTAAATAAAAAAAATAATAATAATAGTAATTAGAAAAAAAAATAGGACTCTATTTCTCCTCCTTCGTCTTGCTTGAGTACCAATAAAACCAACCATATTTTTAATTTCTATTTATTTGAGGATCTAATGAATATGTTACTGATCTTAAGTAATTTGTAATTTCTTTAATATTTCCAATTTTTGCAAGTCGATCATATGAAATAAGGCAACCAAAATACATATAAATATTGTCACCAATTTTTCTTTTTAATTCATACATACATAGCGAATATCTAAAAGTTAAACCTAATTTATTTGCAATATGGTACCATTGACTATTCTGACCATCAAAAAAAATAGGTAAGACAGGGGTTTTGGTTTTAAGTATAAGTTTAGAAACCCACTGTTTCCAATCTCCATCGTCAGCCTTTGTATATTTGTTTAAATTTTTTTTTGTAGCAATTCTTCCAGAAGGAAAAAGAACCAGCACCCCTTCATTTAAAAGAACTTTTTCAGCCTCTTTTCGTGTATTTATATTTGTTAATATTGCTTCTTTTGTTTCGTTAAAATCAATAGGTAATATTTTATCCTTTACAGCATCAGCTTGTCTCAATACTTTATGGGTTACCATTTTATAGTCTTGTCTTATCTTAGATATAACAGAACATATAGACAAGCCATCAGCAACTCCAAAGGCGTGATTTGCTATAACAATCAACCTACCTTTTTTTGGTATATAACTGCCCTCTTGAAAATTAGTTTTAAGTGTAAGATTAAGTTTTGTTATTGCATCATTCCAGAAATATTTAGGAGGTCTATTTTCTGATAAATATTCATCATATAATTTTTTTAACCTAAGCTTACCTGTAAGTAATTCCATTATCATTATAAATAACTGTCCAAAACGACTGACCTCAGCAGTTGCAAAAGTAAAAGCTATGTTATTTTTTTTCACTATATTTTTTTAAATAATCTAATGTAAATAAAATTATTGTTTAAAAAAGTCTACATCAAATTAATTTATGAATTACATATTAGCATAATTAGGACCACCACTACCTTCTGGAACTACCCATGTAATATTTTGAGATGGTTCTTTTATATCACAAGTTTTACAATGGATACAATTTTGAGCGTTAATAACAAATTTTGGAATTAAAGGATTTGTTTTATCTATTTCATAAACTCCAGCTGGACAGTATCTTTGTGAAGGTTCATCGTATATATTAAGTGAATAATTAATAGGAAGATCTTTATCTTTTAAATGTAAATGAACTGGCTGATCAGCTTCATGATTTGTGCCTGTTAAATATACAGAACTTGTTTTGTCAAAGGTATATACTCCATCATATTTAGGATAATTTATTTTTTTTGAATCTTTAGCCATCTTTAGTGACTCATGATCAGCATGCTTGTGCTTTAAAGTAAAAGGAAGTTTGCCTCTAAAAATAATTTGATCAATTCCAGTAAAAATTATTGCAGGAATTAATCCCCAATTAAAACTAGGCTTTACATTTCTTGCTGCATGAAGTTCCTTGTAAAGCCAAGAATTGTTAAATCTTTTTTCGTAATCAGAAAGTGGGATTGAATTAATTAAGTGATCCACAATAGTTTCTCCAGCAATAATTCCACTCTTCATTGCTGTATGAGACCCTTTAATTTTTGGCATATTTAATGTTCCAGCATCACAACCAACCAATAAAGCCCCAGGTAAATACATTTTTGGTAGACTTTGTAAACCACCCTCTATTAGTGCTCTAGCTCCATATGCAATTCTTTTACCATTAGTTAATATTTTTTTTATTGCTGGGTGCGTTTTGAATTTTTGAAATTCATCGTAGGGGGAAAGATATGGATTTTTATAATCAAGACCAATTACATAGCCTAAATAAATTTGTTTTTTATCTGCATGATAACAAAAACTTCCCCCATATGTTGAATTATCTAAAGGCCAGCCTGCAGTATGCATTACTAAACCTTCTTCATGTTGAGTTTCATCAATTTGCCAGATCTCTTTAAAACCTATTCCATATTGTTGTGGTGATTTACCATCTGATAAATTATATTTTTTAATTAATTCTTTTCCAAGGTGTCCTCTACAACCTTCTGCAAAAACTGTAACTTTAGCATAAATATTAATACCTGGTTCAAAACTATCTTTATTGTTTCCGTCTTTATCAATTCCCATGTCTCCAGTTTGAATTCCAACAACCATATCTTCCTCTGAATATAAAATTTTAGATGCGGCAAATCCTGGAAATATTTCAACACCCAAATTTTCGGCTTCTGTTGCTAACCATCTACATAAATTCGCTAAACTAATTATATAGTTATTATGATTTTTTTGAACACTTGGTAAAAGCCATGTTGGCCAACTTAAAGATTTTTTTTCAGACAAAAATAAAAACTTTTCTTTTGTAACTTTTGTTTTAATTGGTGAGTCTTTTTTTCTCCAATCTGGAAACAATTCATCTAATGCTCTTGTTTCAAATACATTTCCACTTAAGATGTGTGCTCCAACCTCAGACCCTTTTTCCAGAACACAAACATTTGTATCAGGACTTAGTTGTTTTATTTTTATAGCAGTTGATAAACCAGATGGGCCGGCTCCTACAACAACTACGTCATACTCCATTGACTCACGATTCACTTCCATTTTGTTATTTTAATAAATTAATTTATTGTTGAATAGTATTTAATTTATCTAGTTCAGAAGATAGCTCTGGCAATGCTTCAAATAAATCAGCATTAAGTCCATAATCTGCCACATTAAATATAGGTGCTTCTTCATCTTTGTTAATAGCAACAATTACCTTGCTTTCTTTCATGCCAGCTAAATGTTGAATTGCACCAGAAATACCAACAGCTATGTATAAGTCTGGTACAACAACTTTGCCAGTTTGACCAACCTGGTAGTCGTTTGATACATATCCCGCATCTACTGCTGCTCTAGATGCGCCAACTGCAGCATTTAATTTATCAGCAATTTCATTTAAAAGTTTGAAATTATCTGCACTTTGCAATCCTCTACCTCCAGATATTACTACCCTAGCAGTACTTAATTCTGGTCTTTCTGATTGAGACTCTTCTCTATCAATAAACTCAACATTATTATTTTTGGTTTCAAAGTTTAAACTTTCAACTACTTCACTGCCACCGCTTGTTTCAACAGGATCAAAAGAAGTTGGTCTTATTGTAATTATTTTAGTTTTATCTTTAGATTTAACCGTAGCAATTGCATTACCTGCATAAATTGGTCTCATAAAAGTATCACTACTTATTATTTTTATTACATCACTTATCTGAGCAAGATCAAGTTTAACTGCTATTCTTGGAAATATATTTTTTCCAAATGTAGTTGCAGGAGCCATGATGTGAGAGTACTTTTCTGCAATAGACAAAGCAATAGGCTCGATATTTTCAGCTATATGATTTGATAATTTTTCATCATCAACTAGAATTACTTTTGAAACTTTTTCACATTTTGAAATTTTCTTTGCCAAGTCTTGACATTGATATCCTGTCACAAGCACATCTATTTCATTTTCAATTTGAGAAGCTGCAGAAATTGTATTTAAAGTTGATGATTTTATGTCTACGTTATTATGTTCAGCTAAAACTAATATGCTCATATCACCTTTGCCTCATGTTTTAATTTTTGTACAAGTTCGGATACATTATTTACCATAATACCCTTTTGACGAACAGGTGGTTCCTCAACTTTTAATTGCTCAATTCTAGGAGTAATATCTATTCCAAGAGAAGCGGCATCTTTAACATCTATTGGCTTTTTCTTTGCTTTCATAATATTAGGTAATGAAGCGTATCTGGGTTCGTTCAAACGTAAATCACATGAAGCGACAAAAGGGATATTAACTCTAATTTTTTCAAGTCCTTCATCAATTTCTCTTGTTACTGTTGCAATATTGTCTTCTATTTCGATTTTGGATGCAAATGTTGCTTGAGGCCAATTAAGTAAAGCTGATGTCATTTGACCAGTTTGATTTGAGTCATCATCAATTGCCTGTTTGCCCATAAGAATAATTGAAGGTTTTTCTTCTTCAGCTATTTTAGAAATAATTTTTGATATAGCTAATGGTTCTAATTCAATTTCAGATTTTACATGCACTCCCCTATCAGCACCCATGGCAAGAGCAGTGCGTATAGTTTCTTGAGCTTTATCACCGCCAACTGAAAGAACTATAATTTCATCAGCTTTGCCAGATTCCTTTATACGAAGAGCTTCTTCAACTGCGTTTTCATCAGGGGGATTCATAGACATTTTAACATTATCTTTTTCAACTCCACTACCGTCAGATTTAACTCTTATTTGTACATTATAATCAATAACTCTTTTTACGGTAACTAGTATTTTCATATTAATTTCTTAATTTTTCATTAAGTGGATCATAAGGGCTATCCTCAATGACAGTAACTTTATGTTTTTTATCTAATATATCCATTTCTAAATTTTTACCAACCTTAGCAAATTGCGGCTCTATCATAGCAATTGCGAGCGATTTTTTCACTCTAAAACCGTAGTTACCTCCTGTCGCACGACCAATTACTAAACCGTCACTATAAATAGGATTATTGCCTAGTGCATCTGCGTCTTCGACATCATGGACTTCTAATGTTACCATTTTGTTTTTAAAGCCTTTTTGCTGCCATGCTACAAGAGCGTCTCTACCTATAAAGTTACCTTTGTTTAGGTGCACAAATCTATCTAATCCAGACTCAAAAGCAGAATACTCAATAGACATTTCAGTACCAACTAACTTATATGTTTTTTCAACTCTTAAACTTTCCATAGCCCTAATACCAAATGGCTTTAAATTAAAGTCTTTACCTGCTTCCATAAGTTTATCAAAAATATGATTTTGATATTCTATTGGATGATGCAATTCCCAACCAAGCTCACCTACAAAATTCATACGCATTGCTATTGAAGGTGCTAAACCTACATTAATTTTTTTGGATGAAAGCCATGGAAAATTTTCATTTGAAAGATTAGTTTTAGTAATTTTAGACAAAATATCTCTTGATTTCGGGCCTGCAAGAACCAACACACCCATACTATTAGTTAAGTTTTCAAAAGTTACTGAACCATCTTTGGGCATCCATTTGTGTATCCAATCATGATCCAATCTTTGAAATGCGCCTGCAGAAACCAAATAAAATGCGTTTTCTTTTTCTTTTGCAATTGTAAACTCAGAGTGAACTCCTCCTGCAGTATTTAAAGCATGACATAAGTTAACTCTTCCATTCTTTTTTGGTATTTTATTTGCTACTAAATAGTCTAAAAATTCCTCAGCACCTGGTCCAGATATTCTGCATTTAGCAAAAGCTGACATATCGAGCAAACCTGCATTTTCAGAAACATTAATACATTCATTACCTACGTGATTAAACCACTTAGACCTTCTAAATGACCAATCATCTTTTTGAAATTCTTTTGAAGGAGCAAACCAATTTGCTCTCTCCCATCCAAATTTTTGACCAAATACAGCACCTAAATTTTTTAATCTGTCATAACATGGAGCTTGTCTTAATGGCCTACCCTCTTCTCTCTCTTCATCTGGAAAGTGAACAGTAAATACATTTGCATAAGCTTCCTCATTTTTATCAATCAAGTAAGACTCTGTGGCATAATCTCCAAATCTTCTTGGATCAACACCAAGCATATCAATAGTTGGTTCCCCATCTACAATCCACTCTGCAATTTGCCATCCTGCTCCACCTGCAGCTGTTATCCCAAAACTATGACCCTCATTTAGCCAGAAGTTTTTTAAACCCCAAGCTGGCCCAACAATGGGGCTTCCATCAGGTGTGTAACAAATGGCACCGTTGTATACTTTCTTTACACCAACCTCTCCAAATATAGGAACACGATGTATTGCAGATTCAATATGAGGTTCTATTCTCTCTAAGTCTTCTTGAAAAAGTTCAAATTCTGATTCTTTATCAGGTCCATCTACATAACATACTGGAGCACCTTTTTCATATGGACCTAGAATAAGACCACCTCTTTCTTCTCTCATATACCAAGAACTATCTGAATCTCTAAGGACTCCCATTTCCGGAAGGCCCTGTTCTTTTCTTTTTAATATTTCAGGATGATCATCAGTTACTATGTATTGATGTTCTACAGGAATTACTGGAATTTCAAGACCAACCATTTTACCTGTTTGTCTTGCAAAATTTCCACTGCATGAAACAACGTGCTCACACTCAATATTTCCTTTATCTGTTTCAATAACCCAATTATCATCATTTGTTTTAGAAATACCTGTAACAGTTGTGTTTCTATATATTTCTGCACCTTTATCTCTTGCCCCTTTTGCTAAAGCTTGAGTTAAATCTGCAGGCTGTATATATCCGTCTTCAGGATGTTGAATTGCTCCAATTAAGCCTTCAGTATTACACAAAGGCCATATTTCTTTTACTTGTTCTGGTGTGAGAAACTTAACATCAACTCCAATAGTTTTAGCAACTCCAGAATATTGATAATATTCATCCATCCTATCTTTTGTTGTTGCAAGTCTAATATTTGAAACAACACTAAAGCCAACTTTTTGACCAGTTTCTTCTTCAAGTGTTTTGTATAATTTAACAGCGTACTTGTGTAACTGTCCAACCGAGTAACTCATATTAAATAACGGCAGAAGTCCAGCAGCATGCCATGTTGATCCAGAAGTTAATTCTTTTCTTTCAACTAGGACTACATCTGACCAGCCCTTTTTAGCTAAATGATATAGTGTACTTACACCTACAGCTCCACCTCCTATTACTACAACTTTTGACTTTGTTTTCATTGTTATTAATTAATACTGTACTTCATTAATCATATTAAATAGAATGGGTCAATCATGAGATACTTCAAAAGTTTGTTTTTAGTGGTTATAATTAGTGTGTTAATTTGTCTTCCCCTAAAGGCTGAAATGACTATAGAAAAGTTGTTTTTTGACAACTCTCAACCTTTTCACTTGAAAATACTTAAAGTGATTCCTGAAGAAGGATTAGTCCAAATCGGTAATGACGATGCAAAAAATACTATAATTGAATTTATGGATTATTTTTGTGGCTATTGTAAAAAAGTCCATTCTGAATTATTACAAATAATAGATGAACGTGAAGATACTCGAATAATTTTTCTTCAACACCCAATCTTAAGTGAGTCATCAAAAATACTAGCAAATATGGTTGTAGCTGCAAATATGCAAAATAAAGGGGTTGAATTTCACAATGCGTTATTTGGTATTGAAGGTAATATTAACAACGAAAAAATCAAACAAATCGTTAAGGATTTAGAAATTAATGGTGCTAAGTTAAATATAGACATGTCTAAAGAAGAAGTTAAAAAAATTGTAGGTATATCATCTTTTGTTGCTAACGGAACTGGTGCTAGAGGCACACCAACATTTTTTATTAATGAAGAATTTGTTGTAGGGTATATTTCAATTGAAAAAATTAGATCTCTATTAAAATAAAAAGCTTCTTAATAGTTAAGAAGCTTTTAATCTTATAAGTAATTTATTTATTTATTTGCGTCCGAAACTTCCCTTGTGTTAGCATTATAAGACTCAGTGAAAGGAACTGGTACAACTTCAGCATTAACAGGAGTGCCGGGTGTATCTGAATATTGATCTGGCAAATGAACTTTATATTTTTTACCAAATGACCCGATCGGAAATCCATTTTTACTTAGAGTTCCATCATAAGGCACATAGCCCATAGCAATATTTCTACCTTGTTCTGGATGATACCAAGGAGATGTAATAAAACCGCATGGTTCTTTTCCATCTTCAGATACTAACCAAAAATCTGGAGCATATTCTTCAATTGGTTTTCCACCAAGTGATAACCCTACTAATTGTAACTTATATGGTTTTTGACCAGCTCTTAGATCATCTCTCATTTTTTCTAATACTGCTTTACCAACATAATCTGTTGTTTTATTCCATTCGCCTTTACCAGACAATGAAACTTGATAACCTAAGTTACATTGAAAAGGATTATGCTGGTTATCCATATCTTGACCCCAAGATAGTATACCTGCTTGAATTCTTCTATGGTGAGCAGGTGCAATTACCATTAGGTTATGTTTTTTACCTGCATCTAAAACAGCGTTCCACATATCGTCAGCATATTTAGTTGAGTCATATAAATAAATTTCAAATCCGGCCTCTCCTGAAAAACCAGATTGTGAGATTATACAATCTCTTCCCCCAACTTTAACTGCTGCTAGACCATAAAATGGCATGTTATTTATATCAACTTGATTACCTACTAGATCAGTCATTAGCGCGTGAGCTTTAGGTCCTTGAATTTGAACAGGACTTACATCAATTTCATCAATTGTAACATTAAAACGATTATCATGATTTACACCTTGCAAATAAAGACCAATATCTGAGTCTGAGAGAGAAAACCAAAACTCATCTTTGGATATTCTTAAAAGAATTGGATCATTTAAAACACCGCCATATTGATTACATAAAATTACATATCTTGCTCTCATTGGAGATATTTTAGTTGCATCTCTTGTAATTACATAGTCAACAAATGCTTCTGCATCAGGACCTTTTACTTGAATTTGTCTTTCAACCGCTACGTTCCACATTGTAACATGGTTTTTAATAGCTTCGTACTCAACCATTGCTCCACCATCTTCAGGTTTTACATATCCTCTTGGATGATAGATTCTATTGTATACAGTTGCTCTCCAACATCCCGCCTCCATTGACAAATGCCAATAAGGTGATTTTCTAACTCTAGTTGAAATTAGCATTTGAACTGGTGTAGGACCACTTTGTCTTAAATTGTAGGGAACCTTTCTGTCCGATTGATCCACCGACGTAGAATGTTTAATCATTAAAAACTCCTTAAATAAATATGTCTTTTTGTGTATTTAAAGTTTAATTGCTGCGCAACGATAAAATACATTTACTATAAAAAAAATGGGGAACTTATTTTAACCCTTTTTAGGACCTATTTCTGACAATCTATTAGAGTAGTTTATAAATATGAAATATTTAAAGTTGGGTATTAATATCATTATTATGTCATATTTAGTTTCCTGTTCCGCCAGCTATGATAGACTTACAAAATTAGAGAAGAATAGTCCAAATAGCTTTCAAGAATACTTACTTGATGAATACAAGATAAAGGCAATTTATGAGGCAGAAGAAATGCATGACTGGAATTCAGCAAAATTTTATTCAGAAAAAGCACTAAGAAGCATAGACTCTGAAGATATATATCCAGAAAAAACTTCATACTGGAAACTGCCTAAGGAGAGTATAAGTGAATTAGAGACAGCTTATGAAAGTCTGCTTTTAATATATGAAGATGCAAAACTTGTTGACCCTTATAATTTAGCTAAATCAATAGTATCGTTAGACTGTTGGTTTGAGCAACAAGAAGAAGTATGGCAAACATGGGATATTGAAAAATGTAAGAGTGATTTTTTAAATTCAATGCATAAAATTTACAATAGGATAGTAGAAAATAATAAAGATAATAAAATAAATTTAAAATTAAACAAAAAAGATAAGGCGACTGTTGTAACAAAAAATAAAAATGATGAAATATTACAAATAATCTATTTTGATTTTGATAAATCAGAATTATCAAAAACTAGTATTGAGACTATAAAAACATTTATAAATAAAAACAGAAATGAAATAAATGAATATCTCATCATAGGACATACAGATACTAAAGGTACAAAAGAATACAATAAAAATTTATCAATCGAAAGGGCTAAGTTTGTTAAAAATTTGTTGCTTGAATATGAAATTGAAAATTCAAAAGTTAAAATATTTGGGAGTGGTGAAGAGTCACTTGCAATTGATACTGCAGATGAAATAAAACATCCTGCAAATAGAAGAGTAGAGATAAAAAAATCAAATTAACTTTTTTTTATTAGATTTTTAGTATATTGAGCAAAATTCATGTATTCAAAAACAACTAGAAAAATTAGCATAACAGTAAAACCCTACTATCTTGAAGATCAATCAGAACCTGATGATCAGCATTTTGTTTGGGCTTATAGAGTAACAATTGACAATCAGGGAAATCAAAAAGTTCAATTAGTTAACAGACATTGGAAGATAATTGATGCCAATGGAACCTTACAAGAAGTGCGTGGAAAGGGAGTAGTTGGTGAACAACCCGTGTTGAACCCTGGAGAAAAATTTGAATATACTAGTGGGACACCTCTTACAACTTCTTCTGGTTTCATGGAAGGAAGCTATGAGATGCAAAGTGACAATGGTGATAAATTTAACGTTCAAATTCCTCAATTCTCTTTAGACAATCCATTTGAAACTAATAAACTAAATTAATAAAAAATTATGAGAGACTTTAGGTCAATAATTAACATTATAGGTTTGCTTTTGTGCATAGAGGCAATAGCAATGCTTCTTCCTATGTTTTATGATATTATTTATAATAATAATGATTGGGTTCAATTTCTTTATTCAAGTTTAATAACTTTTTTTATTGGTATAATATTATATATTTCATTTAGAAAAAAAAATATGAAGCTTGGAATTAGACAAGCCTTTGTCTTAACACTAGCTTCATGGATAGTCATATCACTATTTGGAGCGATACCCTTTGTTTATTCCTCATCTTCATTAAGTTATACTGATGCTTTTTTTGAGTCTGTAAGTGGGATTACAACCACTGGCTCTACAGTTATTTTCAACTTAGATAATTTGTCAGAGGGTATTTTAATTTGGAGATCTCTTCTACAATGGTTTGGAGGTATAGGTATTATAGTACTTGCTATGGCTATATTACCAACTCTTCAAATTGGAGGGATGCAACTATTACATATGGAGCATGATGATCCTTATGAAAAAACCATACCAAAAATAAATAGATTTGTTTTAGAATTATTTTTACTTTACGTTTTTTTATCAATAGTTTGCGGATTGTTATACTTTACAAATGGGATGTCAGGTTTTGACTCTGTAATACATGCTATGACAACAATATCTACAGGTGGATTCTCGAATCATGATCAATCTTTTGGATATTTTAATTCCTATAGAATTGAAACAATAAGTGTTATTTTTATGATCATTGGAAGTTTGCCATTTGTTTTATATTTACAACTTATACATAAACAAAACAAAAATTTTTTAAAAGATGATCAAATTAAATTATTTCTTACTATCCTATTTGTAATTGTAATTATAACAACTTTTTGGCTTAAATTTAATTTATCAACTGATTTTTTCTCATCTTTTAGGGTAGCTATATTTAATATTGTTTCAATATTAACAGGTACTGGCTACACGAGTGATAATTTTTCAAACTGGGGAAGCTACGGAACTGTTATTATGATGATAATTATGTTCATCGGAGGTTGTGCAGGATCAACAACTGGCGGTATGAAAATATTTAGACTTCAAATTCTTTTTAGAGGAGCTATTAGTCAAATTAAAAAATTAACTCAACCCCATGCAGTTTTTATGATGCGTTTTAACGGTAAAACAGTAAATGAAAATACCTATAATTCAATTATGGGTTTCTTTTTCATGTATATTTTTTTATTTATTATCTCAGCTATCTGTTTGAGTTTTTTCAATTTAGATTTTATCACTGCTTTTTCAGCCGCTGCATCAGCCATTTCAAATGTTGGACCTGGTTTAGGTAATATTGTTGGGCCATCAGGAAATTATTTTGTTTTGGAAGATGGAGCTAAATGGATACTATCCATTACAATGATAGTTGGTAGATTAGAAATATTTACAGTTTTAGTATTATTTTCACTTAATTTTTGGAAAAACTAATTATTTGACATACTCACTCATGTATAAAGTGATCATAGATTTTGACTCTTTTACAAAATCTTTCAAGGCTTTGTTTAATAAATCATTAATTATGATATCAGTTTCATTTAATGAGATATATTTTTGTGAAGTAGTAGATCTAGAAGTCTCAACAGTTGTATTAGCAAGTAAATAATTACTATCATCATACAATTCATACTGTACTAAAAAGAATACTTCATAATAAAAAATAATTTTTTCTTCATATTTTTTAGCATCTACATTTTCTATTTCTTTTTTTATTATTGTGGCATCGAGAATAGTAATGTTAAATTTATTTTGACTTCCAAAAGCATCAATATTTTCATCTAGCCAACTTTGTATAACTTTGATTGGAGGAATACTAATTTGATCTTCTATATTTTCTTCAGAAAATATAGGATTATATTTTATATCTATTGATATTTCCTCTGCGTTAATTGAGATTTTATCTAATATCGAATTATCAAATTCTACTGGAGCAATTAACTCAATTGGCTGACAAGAGATAATAAAAAAAAATGTAATTAAAAAATTATATTTTAAGTACATAAACCAATATTGCTTGTTGTATAAACATTCTATTTTGTGCCTGCTGTAGAACGACAGAACTTTCTGAGTCAAGAACATCTGAAGTTACTTCTTGATCTCTCTTTGCAGGCAAACAATGCATAAAAATGGCTTTTTTTGCTGCAAATTTCATAATTTTTTTATCGACTGTAAAACCCTTAAAGTATCTAATTTTATTTTTATCTTTTTCTCCCATTGATATCCATACATCTGTCATTATGCAATTAGCATTTTTAGCTCCTAAAATTGGGTCTGATAAGATTTTTAAATTTTTATTTTTATACTTCAGTAGTTTTTTTTTATTTAATTGTAGAATTTTTTTTGGAATTACAACATTTAATTTAAACAAATAAATATTTTGTAAATGTAAAAGAGAGTTTAAAACATTATTATAATCACCTATCCAAGCAACTTGTAATTTATTGTAACTTTTAAATTTTTCTTGAATTGTTAGAAAATCTCCAAGTATTTGGCACGGATGGCTATATTCTGTTAGGCCATTTATAACTGGGATTATATTTTGGTTACCTAAATCTAGAACTTGTTTATGATTATTATTTCTTATCATTAAACAATCAATAAATTGAGATAAAACATTTAGAACATCTTCTGGCATTTCTCTTTTATTATCAAAACCTATATCATTGCTATTCAACTCCAGAACTCTTCCACCTAATTTTTGCATTCCAATATTGAAACTTAATCTAGTTCTTAAAGATTGCTTTTCAAAAATCATGCCAAGTGTTTTATCCTTACAAATTGATGAATATTTTTTTGGATTTTTTTTAATTTTTTTTGCTAGGTTAATTATTGTATCTAGTTGTTTTTTGCTAAATTGATCTATGTCTATAAAATTTTTATT
>CABYIF010000013.1 GCA_902518985.1 uncultured Alphaproteobacteria bacterium
ATGCCCTTGTTCCTGTTGGAAGAGGTCAACGTGAACTTATTATTGGTGATAGACAGACTGGTAAAACAGCTGTTGCAATTGATACCATATTAAACCAAAAATCTGTTAACCAATCTAACAATGAAAAAGAAAAACTTTATTGTATCTACGTTGCAATTGGACAAAAAAGATCAACTGTTGCTCAAATTGTTAAAACTTTAGAGGATAATGGCGCAATGGAATACACTATTGTTGTATCTGCAACAGCATCTGAACCTGCTCCTCTGCAATTTTTATCAGCTTATACAGGTTGTACAATGGGTGAGTATTTTAGAGATAATGGAATGCACGCTCTAATAGTTTATGATGATTTATCTAAACAAGCAGTTGCTTACAGACAAATGTCCCTATTGTTAAGAAGACCGCCAGGGCGTGAAGCATATCCTGGAGACGTATTTTACATCCACAGCCGTCTTCTTGAAAGAGCTGCTAAAATGAGTGATGAACATGGTGGTGGAAGTTTAACTGCCCTGCCAATTATTGAAACTCAAGCTGGTGACTTGTCTGCTTATATTCCAACGAATGTTATATCTATTACAGATGGACAAATATTCTTGGAAACTAACCTATTCTTTGCTGGTATTCGACCTGCCATTAACGTTGGTTTGTCGGTTAGTCGTGTTGGTTCAGCTGCACAAACAAAAGCAATGAAAAAAATTGCTGGTCCAGTAAAACTTGAACTTGCACAGTATCGTGAGATGGCTGCGTTTGCTCAGTTTGCATCAGATCTTGATGCATCAACAAAACAACTACTTGATAGAGGTGCAAGACTTGTTGAAATCTTAAAACAAGGTCAGTATTCACCACTAACAGTATCAGAGCAAGTTGTATCTATTTATGCCGGTGTTCGAGGATATTTAGATAAAGTAGCTGTAGGTGATGTTGTGCGTTTTGAAACTGAGGCCCTAAATGAAGTTAGAACTAATCATTCTGACTTATTAGACGCTATCTCTAATGAAAAAGAATTATCGCAAGAGAATGATGATAAATTAAAATCAATCTTGGATAATCTTGTAGAAAAATTTACGAGCAACTAATTAATGCCAAGCTTAAAAGATATAAAAACACAGATTAATTCTGTTGGTTCTACAAGAAAAATTACTTCTGCGATGAAAATGGTTGCAGCAAGTAAACTTCGTAGATCACAAGAAAAAGCTGAAGCTGCTAGACCTTACTCTTCTCGTTTAGAGGAAATGTTAGCATCATTAGCTTCTTCAGCTGCCTCAGGAGAGGGAATTATAAAGCTCCTTACTGGAACAGGAAATGATCAAAATTATGTTGTTGTGCCTGTTAGTGCTGACAGAGGGTTATGTGGTGGCTTTAACAGCAGTATTAATAAAGAGACTTTTCGATTAGTAAAATCTCTTGAAGATGATGGTAAAAATGTTCAACTCATGCCTGTTGGAAAAAAGAGTAGAGATTTTTTCAACCGTGTAATGAAAGATAAAATTCTTGAGAGCTTTGCTGATTTAAATGTTTCAGTAAATGGATATGATGCTGCATTGCAAGTATCAAATAAACTTCAAGAATTATACTTTGATGGTAAATTTGATAAATGCATTATTGTATTTAACAAATTTAAATCAGCTATTTCACAAGAGGTTACACAACAACAACTTATTCCATTAGATGTTTCAAACTCATCTAAAGAAGAGAATGTTGACGATAGTGGTGCTAAAGCAATTTATGATTACGAACCTGATGAAGAAACTATTTTAAAAGATCTACTTCCAAAAAATGTTTCCATTCAGATTTTTAAAGTCTTACTAGAGAGTGATGCAGGTGAGCACGGTGCAAGAATGGCTGCAATGGATAATGCGACTCGTAACGCTGGTGAGATGATAGATAGTTTAACATTAAAATATAACAGAACGCGACAAGCGTTTATAACTAAAGAATTAATTGAAATTATTTCTGGAGCTGAATCAATTTAAAAGGGGGATATATGGCTAATAACTTAACTGGAAAAATATCACAAGTTCTTGGAGCTGTTGTGGATGTAGAGTTCGATGGTGAACTTCCTGCAATCATGAATGCTTTGGAAGTTGATAATAATGGAACAAGATTAATGCTAGAAGTTGCTCAGCATTTAGGTGAAAATGCAGTTCGTACAATTGCAATGGATACCACTGACGGATTAGTAAGAGGTCAAACAGCGACTGATACAGGTGCCCCCATTTCTATGCCTGTAGGTCCAGAAACACTTGGTCGTATTATGAACGTTGTTGGAGAACCTGTTGATGAAAGAGGTGATATTGGAACAACCAAAACTTATCCTATTCACAGACCTGCCCCTGAGTTTGTTGACCAGTCTACAGAAACAGAAGTTCTTGTAACTGGAATTAAAGTTGTTGATTTATTGGCTCCCTATGCTCGAGGTGGTAAAATCGGATTATTTGGTGGAGCTGGTGTTGGTAAAACAGTTTTGATTATGGAATTAATCAACAACATTGCAAAAGCACATGGTGGTTATTCCGTGTTTGCCGGTGTTGGTGAAAGAACCCGTGAAGGTAATGATTTATACCATGAAATGATCGAATCAGGCATTATTGATCTTAAAGGTAAAGACTCTAAAGTTGCCCTCGTCTATGGTCAAATGAATGAGCCTCCTGGAGCAAGAGCAAGAGTTGCACTATCAGGCTTAACACAGGCAGAATATTTCAGAGACGAAGAAGGACAAGATGTGTTATTTTTCGTTGATAATATTTTTAGATTTACGCAAGCAGGATCTGAGGTTTCGGCACTTCTAGGACGTATCCCATCTGCCGTTGGTTATCAGCCAACACTTGCAACTGATATGGGTGCGTTACAAGAGCGTATCACAACTACTAAAAAAGGATCTATTACATCAGTTCAGGCTATTTATGTTCCTGCCGATGACTTAACAGACCCTGCTCCTGCAACATCTTTCTCTCACTTAGATGCAACGACAGTTTTGAATAGAGCAATTTCTGAAAAAGGTATTTATCCTGCAGTTGATCCACTTGACTCAACATCAAGAATTCTAGACCCACAGGTTGTGGGTGATGATCACTATAGAGTTGCAAGAGAAGTGCAAAGAGTTCTTCAAACTTATAAAAGTCTGCAAGACATTATTGCAATTTTAGGTATGGATGAATTATCAGAAGAAGATAAACTCACTGTAGCAAGAGCAAGAAAAATTGAGAAATTTTTAAGTCAACCTTTCTTTGTTGCAGAGGTATTTACAGGTTCCCCAGGAAAATATGTAGACCTCGAAGACACAATAAAAAGTTTTGATGGTTTAGTAAAAGGTGAATATGATCACATGCCAGAAGCAGCATTTTATATGGTTGGCGGCATTGATGAGGCAATAGAAAAAGCTAAAAAATTAGAGGCTGAAGCGGCATAATGGCAACAATCTCTTTTGATTTAGTTTCACCTGAAAATCTCATATTTAATGATAAGGCTGGAATGATTATTGTTCCAGGAAAGGATGGCGATCTTGGTGTTCTTCCTGGACACAGCAAAGTGATGTCTTCATTAAGACCTGGAAGAGTTATGGTTTATGGTGAAGATAAAAACTTACTCAAGGCATTTTTTGTATCTGGTGGTTTTGCAGAAATAAATCCAGAAAAATGTATTGTTCTTGCAGAAAGTGTTGTTGAATTAAATACACTTGAAAAATCCTTAATTGAAAAAGAAATACAAGACTTGGAAAATGAAGAGAATAAAAAATCTAAAGAAAAACTTTTAGTTGCTAATGCCAAACTTGAGGCTATTGACGCCAAGTTTTATGATAAGATTTAATTAAACAATTCTTTAAACTCTATTAATATCTTTTCATAAACAACCCTTTTAAAAGGAACGATGTTTTCAACTAGTAAATTATGATCGGACCACTTCCACTCACTAAATTCTGGATTTTCAGTACTTACATCAATCTCTTCTTCTCTGCCTTTAAATCTGAAAGCAAACCATTTTTGTGTTTGACCTATATAAATATTACCCCAAGGTAGAGTTGCTAGAGTTTCAGAAGGAATTTCATAATTAATCCATTGTTTGGACCGCTTAATCATATCTGCATTATCTGTACCAATCTCCTCCTTCATTTCGCGCCATACCGCTTCCTCTGGATTTTCATTCTCGTCAATACCTCCTTGAGGCATTTGCCAATGACCACTTGGATGATCTAATCTTCTACCAACCAAAATTTTATTATCTGAGTTGATGATCATCATTCCGACACATCTTCTGTATTTAGATTCCATATTTATTGAATTGTTTCTTTATAAAGACTAACTCCCCGAATTAAATCTATTGCTCTTTGCAGCTGGTAATCAACTGCAAGTCTTTTTTCAAATAAAGTCAGTTCTTCTTCAATATCTTGTTCATTGTTTTCATTTTCGTCATTACCATTGTCTAAAGAATCTTTAAGATCAGCTTCTGAAAACCTTTTATACTCAAATGACTCAAACTCACCCTGTTCAATTATAATGTCAGGTGTAATACCTTTTCCCTGAATAGACTCTCCAGAAGGAGTATAGTATCTTGCAGTCGTAAGTCTAATTCCAGTTAAATCGTCAGTGTTTGAAACTTGGAATGGCATAATTGTTTGTACTGAACCTTTCCCAAAAGATTGTGTTCCAATAATTATTGCTCTTCTATGATCTTGAAGAGCACCTGCTACAATCTCTGAAGCTGAAGCAGATCCTCCATCTATTATTACCACAAGAGGTTTACCATTAGTCCTATCACTTTTTTTTGCTCTGTATCTTCTAATGTCTTTTTTATCTCTACCTCTAGTTGAGACAATTTCTCCTCTCTCAAGAAAAATATCTGTTACTTTAACTGCTTGCGTAAGTAAACCCCCAGGATTAGATCGGACATCTAGAACATATCCACTTATCTTTGAATCAGAATTTGAATCGATTTTTTTAATAGCATCAATTAACCCTTTTTCAGTTTGTTCATTAAAAGAAGTTATTCTTAAATATCCTACGTCATCAACTATCTCACTTTTAACTGATCGAATTTTTATAAAATCTCTAATGATTTCTAATTCAAATGGCTCTGTATTTTCTCGTGATATTGTAACCATTATTGGCTCACCTTTATCACCTCGCATCAGCTCAACTGCTTCATTTAGTGTTAATCCAAAAACTGGAGTATCATCAATTTGAATAATATAATCTCCTGCTAAAATTCCAGCATCATATGCGGGTGTATCTTCTATTGGTGCAATTACCTTTACAAAACCTTCCTCCATAGTAATCTCAATACCAAGACCTCCGAATTTACCCTTTGTATCCATCTGCATTTCCTGCCAAACTTCTTCGTTCATATAGCCAGAGTGTGGATCTAATCCAGAAAGCATACCGTCAATTGCTTTCTCTATTAATTCTTGATCAGAGACTTCTTCAACGTAAGAAGACCTAACACGATCGAATACTTGTCCAAATAAATCTAAATATTTATATTTTTCCTCATCAGTTGAAGCCTCTAATTTTAATGGATACAGAAAGAGTGTTAAAAGTAATATATACACAAAGCTAAAGAAATTATTTTTTATATTCATATTATTAAGCTAGTTTAGTTTCTGATGAATCAAAGCTTACTTCCCACAATTTTTCTAAACTATATAGGTCTCTTATTTCTTGTCTAAATAAATGTACGATTATTGATCCTGCATCTACAATTATCCAGTCGCATTGAGGTCTTCCTTCAGGATTTGGGCAGCTTATTCCAAGCTTCTTTAATTTCTTTGTTAGATCATCTGCTATTGCATCAGCATGTCTAGTTGATCTACAGGTTGCAATAATGAAATTATCTGCAATTGAGGACTTGTTAGACAAATCAATTAGCTTAAGATTTTCTGCCTTAGCGTCATCTAATATAGATAAAATATAATCTGATAAAGAAATTTTACTAATTTTTACCTCTTAATTTTTCTCTTTGATTTCTAATTTCTGTTGATGATATCTTAATTTCTTTATTTTCAACAATTGTCCAAGATGGCAATTTATTGAAATTTTCTAAAATAATATCAGATCCTAATATTTTACTTTGGATATATTTTTTTGAAGCAATACTTTTCAATGCTCTTGTATTATATCCATGTCTTTTAAAAATAACAATAGACATATTATCAAATATTTTTTGCCATTTTTGCCATTTATGAAAACTTATAAGATTATCAGCACCCATTAACCAAAAAAATTTGATATTTTTATAATAATTTAAAATATAGTTTAATGTTTTATAAGAATAACTTGATCCAATTTTTTTCTCAATTTCTTTTACAATTATTGGATAGTTTCTTGTTAAATTTCTGCAATTCATAACTCGCTCATGGTAGGTAGCTGGTTTTGAAATCTTAAGAGGATTCTGTGGAGTAACTATCCACCAAACTTCATCAAGTTTAAGAATTTTTATTGCCTCTAAAGAAATAAACAAATGCCCTTTATGTGGGGGGTCAAAAGATCCGCCAAGCAAACCTATTTTTTTCAATTAAGGTCTTTCCTGACCATTTCCATCAACAACATATTTAAATGTTGTAAGATGTTTTGTTCCAACAGGCCCACGTACATGTATTTTATCAGTAGAAATTCCAATTTCTGCACCAAATCCAAACTCTCCACCATCAGCAAATTGAGTCGATGCGTTTTTTAAAATTATTGCACTATCGATTTTATTGTAAAAATTTTTAAATGTTTCATTGTTATTTGTAATTATTGACTCTGTATGGCCAGAAGAATAATTATTTATATGATTTATTGCTTCTTCAACACCAGAAACAATTTTAACTGATAAAATTTTATCTAAGTATTCAAGTGACCAATCATTTTCATCAGCAATTTTAAAATTTTTATCTAAAGATTTTATAAATTCATCACCTCTTATTTCACAATTTGCTTCTTTCAAAGGACTTAATATTCTCATAGACTTATCTTTAATACTACTATCTATTAAAAGTGTTTCAGCTGCGCCACAAATTTCAGGCCTTCTCATTTTACTATTAAAGACAACTTTTTCTGCAATATTTAAATCAGCATCTTTATCTATAAATACATGACAAATTCCGTCCAGATGTTTAATGACAGGAATTTTGCTTAAAGAATTAATTTTTTCAATAAGCCCTTTTCCTCCTCGTGGAATAACTACATCGATATAATTCTGCATACCAAGTAAATAATCTACTGCTTCTCTATCTGGAGTATCTATCATTTGAACACAATGATTTGGAAGTCCTGCTTCGTTAAAAGATTGAATTATATTTTTAACAAGTTCTTTAGAACTATGAAAGCTATCACTTCCTCCACGTAAAATAATACAGTTTCCAGACTTTATAGATAAACATGAAGCATCAATTGTTACATTTGGTCTGGACTCATAAATTACCCCTAATACCCCCAAAGGTGTAGATATTTTTCTAAATTTTAAACCATTAGGCCTTTCCCACTCTTCAAGTGTTAATCCAATTGGATCAGGTATACCAATTATATCTTCAATACTTACAATTAATCCTTCTATAGATTTATCAGTAAGAGTTAATCTGTTCATAAGAGGATTTGATAATGATTTTTTTTTACCATTTTCAAGATCAACATTATTTGCCGCCAAAATTTTATCTTTGTTTTTTGAAATATTTTTGATTAAAAAAGAGAGAGCTGAATTTTTTTGATCATTACTACATAACTTCATCTCAAAAGAGGCTTTCTTAGCTTTTTTACCCAGTTCTAAAATATTTTGTTTTATACTCATGAAGAAAATTTTACTAAGTTGTCTTTATGTACCACTTCATCTCTACCTTCGAAACCTAAAATTTTATTTATTTCATTAGTATTTCTACCAATAATTTTTTTTGCATCATTATAATCATAAGCTGAGATACCAAGTGCAATTTTCGAACCATTTTTAACTAATATAGATACTACATCCCCTCTTTTAAATTTTCCTCTAATTTCAATAATGCCTGCAGGGAGAAGACTTTTATTTTTATTTATTGCATTTTTAGCTCCTTCATCGATAATAAATGATCCAGTAGGGTTTAAATGATTTAATAACCATTTTTTTCGAGATGAGTTTTTTGAGGTAGATGGGTAAAAAAAAGTTGAGTTATTAATATTAATAGAACTAATTGGGTTATGTTTATTACTATTTGTAATAATAGTAGTACAACCATTATCTGAACATATTTTAGCAGCTATAATTTTGGTTGTCATTCCTCCACTTCCAAGCTCAGAAGTTTGGCTTTTTGCAAGATTCTCAATTTTTTTATCAATTTTAAAAATTTCTGATATTTTTTTTGCGTTTTTTACTTTTTTTGGATTATTTTCATATAAACCATCAACATCACTTAGCAAAACTAGTAGATCAGCCCCAATCATTTGTGCAACTCTAGCAGCTAATTTATCATTATCTCCATATTTAATCTCTTCTGTTGCAACTGTATCGTTTTCATTAATAATAGGAATTATATTTTTATTTTGAAGAGAGGAAATTGTATTTCTTGCATTTAAATAACGACGTCTTACCTCACTGTCTTCTAAAGTTAATAATATTTGAGAAACATTTATTTTATATTTCTTTAATTTAGTCCTCCATTGGTAAGCTAGTTCAATCTGACCAATTGAAGCTGCAGCCTGTTTATCTTCAAGTTTTCTTAAAACTGACTTAGATATTTTTTTTGAGCCCAGCGCAATTGCTCCGGAACATACTATAATTATTTTTGTTGTCTTGTGTATTTGTGCAATATCCTTACACAATCTATCTAACCATTTAGACTTAATTTTTTTTGTTTTAGGCTCAACTATTGAATTAGAGCCAACTTTAATTATGATTTTATTAAATTTTTTAATCATCATTTATTATAATAGAGTTAAATAAATTATCCATTAAACCTTCTATACCTTCATTGTTAAAACTTGATATAACGAATATATTGGAGTTTAATTTATTTTTAATTTCTTTTATTTTATCTTCTTTATCAGATAAAATTAAATCAGCTTTAGAAATCACTATTATTTCTGTTTTTGATGAAATTTTTTTATCATATTTGCCTATTTCATTGCGTACTGTTTTATAATTTTCAAACCAATTTTTGTCAGTAAAATCAACTAGGTGAAGTAAAATTTTACATCTTTCAATATGGGCTAAAAATTTATCGCCCAAGCCTTTTCCTTCGTGGGCACCTTCAATTAATCCAGGTATATCAGCTAAAATAATTTCTTTATCAAATCTTTTGACCGTTCCAAGAACTGGATTAAGTGTTGTAAAAGGATAATTACCTATTTTTGGATTAGCATTAGATATTTTTGATAGAAAAGTTGATTTTCCAGCGTTTGGCTTTCCAATTATACCTATGTCAGCAAAAAGTTTTAAAGATAGCCAAACCCATTTTTCTTCACCAATTTCTCCTGTGGTAAATTTTCTTGGTGCTTGATTTGTAGAAGACTTAAAGTGACTATTTCCAAGCCCGCCATTACCACCTTTTGCAAAAACTATTTTTTCATTCTCTCCTATTAAATCGAAAAGTAAAACAGATTTATCTTCGTTGTATATTTCAGTTCCAGGTGGAACTTTAATTATTAAATTTTTCCCATCTGCACCAGTTTGGTTTTTACCCTTTCCATTTTCACCTCTTTTTGCTTTAAAATGTTGCTGGTATCTAAAATCAATTAATGTATTTAAATTATTATCTACTAAAAAAATAACATCGCCACCTTTGCCCCCATCTCCTCCATTTGGTCCACCAAATTCAATATATTTTTCTCTTCTAAAACTTGCACATCCATCACCACCATTACCAGAAGCAATAAATATTTTAGCTTGATCTAAAAATTTCATTAATGATATGTAAATTTAAAGTTTTTATTGTTGTGTGGGAACAACAGAAACAAAAGTTCTAACTCTTGTTTTTTTAAAAGTAACTTTTCCATTTTTGGTTGCAAAAATTGTATGATCTTTCCCGATACCTACGTTGTCACCTGGATGAAATTTAGTTCCGCGTTGTCTAACAATAATATTACCTGCAATAACATTTTCCCCACCAAATTTTTTTACTCCAAGTCTACGTCCAGCAGAATCTCTTCCATTTCTTGAACTACCACCTGCTTTTTTAGTTGCCATTACTTATCTTCTTTATTTTTGTTTGTTTTTTTAGCAACTTTCTTTACAGATTTTTTCTTAACCGGTGAAGCTTTATTTATAGTTTTTTTTGTTACAACTTTCTTTTTTGTTACTTTGGTATCTTTGGTTTCAGTCTTTTTTTGAGTTTCTTTGGTATCAGTTTTTTGTGATTTTTTTGTTTCAGGCGGTGCAGTTGATTTTTTTCCATCAAATGAAATTGTTTCAATTCTCAAAACGGTCAAATACTGTCTGTGTCCTTGAGTAAGTCTATAATTCTGTCTTTTTCTTTTTTTAAAAACAATTATTTTTTTATCTCTAATTTGATCAATAATTTTTGCTTCAACAGAAGCATCTTTTAATAATGGTTCACCAATGCTATTAGTTTTAGAGTCAGAAATTGCTAGCACATCTGTAAATGATACTTTATCACCTTTAGAACCACTAAGTTTTTCAACCTTTAGTATTTCCCCAGCTTTTGCTGAGTATTGTTTTCCACCTGTTTTAAATATAGCTAGCATTGTATTTTTTTCGGGGTTTATAGTGAAGCCTATAAATAGTCAAACTAAAAATTTGGCAATTTTGCTTAAAAATTTAGTATTTAGAAACAATCCTTTTTTTCTCTTAGATATTTAAATAATTCAAAATTTTTTAACATTAATTCTCTTTTAATTAACTCTCCTATTTGGGAGTCTTGATTTAAAAACAAATTATGTGACTTTTCATCTAATAAATTAAATGGAACAGATTTATTTGAAATAGCAAGGTCGCTTTCAATTTTATGGCGAATATCTGAATATAATTTTTTTTTATCCAGAATGTTCTCAAGAAAATTTAGATTATTTAAAGTATACTCATGCCCACAATAAACAATAACATTATCATCAAGTTCATTAATTTTTTTTAGACTTGAATACATTTGATTCAAAGTTCCTTCAAATACTCTACCACAACCTAGTCTAAATAATGTATCTCCACAAAATAAAATTTTATTGTGATCATCATAATAAATTATATGATCTAATGTATGTCCTGGCGTGGAAATAATTTTGAAAGAATTAATGTGTGTATCCACTTCATCATTGTGATTTAAAACATATCTTGTATTTTCTATAAATGCATTTGGAGAGTGAATGTTTACTTTTGGAAAATTTTTAATAATATCTCCAATTCCACTAGTATGATCTTTATGATGGTGTGTAATAAATACATCTTTTATTTTCAAACTATTTTTATTAATATATTTTAAGATTGGCAGGCTCTCAGCTGGGTCAATTAAAGAGGCATCTCCGTTATTATTATACAATATGTAAGAATAATTATCTTTTAGTTGATTAATGATTTTAACATTGATTTTGTCCATCAACTAACAATTACTGAATTTTTATTAAAAATTTCTTTGGTTGATTTTATCTTTATTGGCTCAAAATTTTTATAACTAAGTAAAAAAATTGCTTCATGAGTAAAAAAATTAACTCCTGCAAAAGATTCACTTATGTCAAATTGCTTTCCTCTAGAAGTTAAGCCGATACTTTTTTCAACTATTATATTCATATCACTACAGAGTTTTAAAAAATCCTTAATTGTAAAGAAATGAATATTAGGTGTATCATACCAAGTATATGGTAGACTTTCAGTAACAGGCATTCTTCCGGAAACTAATAGTTGAAATCGAATTTTCCAATGGCCAAAATTAGGAAATGAGACAATTGCTTTTGAACCAATTCTTAATAGTTCAGATAATATTTCTTTAGGTTTCATCATTGCCTGTAATGTTTGGCTCAAAATCACATAATCAAAACTATTATTAGAATATTGTGAGAGATCAAGCTCTGCATCACCATGGATAACATTAAATCCCTTAGCAATGGCTTTAGATGCTAAATCTCTATCTAGCTCTATGCCGTGAGTTGTTGCATTTAAATTTTTTTCAAGTTGCTCCATCAGCATACCATCACCACAGCCAATATCTAAAATACTTCTATTTTCATCTATTAAGGTTTCTATCAGTTTCCAATCTTTTCTAATGCTTGAAATTCTATTCATTTATTTCCTCAAAGTTACTTAATAGGAAACCATTTATCAGATTATCTAATTGTGGCTCATCTAACAAAAAACTATCATGACCCTTATCAGTTTCAATTTCTAAAAAACTCACTTTTCTCGAAAGATTATTTAAATCATTAACAATAATTTTACTCTCTTGAGTAGGAAACAACCAATCAGAACTAAAAGAAACAATTAGATACTTGATATGATTATTAGGATTTTGACTAAATTCTATTTTTCTTTTAAATTTTTCATCATAATCAAAGTAATCCATGGCTCTTGTTAAATAAAGATAGGAATTTGCATCAAATCTATCCACAAATGATTTGCCTTGATATCTCAAATAGCTCTCAACTTGAAAATCGGCATCGAAACCAAATGAAATAATATCACGAGATTGTAATTTTCTTCCAAATTTTCTATGCATCGCATCTTCTGAAAGGTATGTTATGTGAGCTATCATTCTAGCAACAGATAAACCGCGCTCAGGTCTTTCATTATAATTAAAATATCTGCCTTTTTTCCAGACTGGGTCGCTCATAATTGCTTGTCTGCCTACTTCATGAAAGGCTATGTTTTGTGCTGAGTGTTTTAAAGCACCTGCTATATGAATAATATTTGATATTTTTTCAGGAAAATCAATTGACCATTGTAGTGCTTGCATAGCCCCCATTGATCCACCAACAACTGAAAATAATTTTGTTATATTCAAACCATCAATAAGAATTGATTGGGCTTTAACCATATCTTTAATAGTTACTGAAGGAAAGTCTCCACCATAAATAGATTTATTTTCTTCATTTATTTCTTTTGGCCCAGTTGATCCTGCACATCCCCCTATTACATTCGAACAAATTACGAAAAATTTATTTGTATCTATAGGTTTGTTTGGTCCAACCATTCTTGACCACCATCCATCTTTTCCAGTAATTGGATTATGTCCAGTGACATACTGGTCTCCTGTAAGTGCATGACAAACCAAAATCGCATTAGTTTTTTTACTATTTAGCTTTCCAAATGTTTTAAATGCAATTTTTAAATTTTTAATTTTTTCACCAGACTCTAAACTAAAATTAGCATTATTTATAATTGCAACAGAACATTCTAGCGTATTATCAGTTTTAATTTTTATATCACTCATAGTTTGTGACCTATTGAGTAGATTGTAATGGAGTTAAAGCGCTTTAGCTGATTTATGCTCCACCCGCAAGCTGTCTCAAATCGGTGAAGAAATGCTTATATTTATATATTCGTCTAAGTCAATAATTGCTCAAAATTTAAAATAAATAACACTTTATTTTGATTTATTCTTCATAAATTTGTAAAGGAACCTGCCAAATTATGAAAAATGAAGATCTAGAAAATTTAAGAGACAAAATTAATTTAATTGATGATGAAATATTGGAATTGTTATCAAATCGATCAGAAATTGTATTACAAATTGGTAAACACAAAAATAAAGAAAAAGTTGTTGATCCAGACAGGGAGCAAAAAATTCTTGATAGATTATTAAATAAATCTCAAGGATCTTATTCAAAAGATACAATTGTTAGACTATGGAGAGAGATTTTTCAATCATCTGAAAAATTACAGAAATTTTCTGAGTCAAATATTCAACCAAAACGTTCTATTGAAAATATTAGAATTTACAAAGGCGGTAAGTCAACATTAGATACAGAAAAAAAAATTATTAAATTATCTTCTAATGAAAATCCATATGGACCATCTCCAAAAATATTAGAAATATTAAAAAATAAGAATCTAATTAATCATTTGAATAGATACCCAGAGATTGATGGATCAACTCTTAGAAATGCAATTTCTAAAAAATTTTTATTAAATGAAAATAGAATTATATTAGGCTCAGGATCTGACGAAGTTTTATTATTTGCTGCTTTAGGATTTTGTCAAGATGGTGATGAAATTCTTCATTCAACTCATGGTTTTGAGATGTATTCAATTGTGAGTAAAGTAGTAGGAGCTGTTCCAAAAAAAATAAAAGAAGATAACAATTATAATTTAAAAATCGAGTCTATTATAGATAGTATAAATGACTCAACAAAAGTAATTTATATTGCATCTCCCAATAATCCAACAGGTACATATTTATCACGAGATCAAATAGTTAAATTATTGCAAAATATTTCTAAAAACATAATAGTAGTAATCGATGGTGCTTATGTTGAATATGTACAAAAAAAAGATTACGATAAAGGATTTAGTCTTTCAGACGAGTTTGATAATATAATTTTGACCAGAACGTTCTCAAAAGCTTATGGGCTTGCGGCGTTAAGAATTGGCTGGTGTTATACTAGTGAAAAAGTTGCAGAAATTATAAATAAAATAAAACCACCTTTTAATACAACATCAATATCGCAATCTATGGCAATAAAAGCATTAGAAGACAGCCAATACATAGATAAAATTGTAAAATTAAACAATGATGTTAAAATATGGTTTGAAAATGAGCTTAAAGATATAAAAATAAAAACAAAACCAACGGAGGGCAATTTTTCTTTAATTGAGTCTTCCGTTGATGGAGCAGACAAAATGTCAAATCATTTAGCAAATGATGGAATCATAATAAGGCGACTAAATAGTTACAATTTACCAAATTTACTTAGAATTAGTATTGGAACTAAAGCTGAAATGGAACAAGCGATAAATAGTTTAAAAAATTTTAATGATTAATAAACCTTACAATTCAGCCCTAGTAATTGGTTTGGGATTAATTGGCTCATCTATTGCTAGAGCCATTAAAGAGAAAAAAATTGCACAGAATATTTCTGCAATTGATAATAATGAAAAAACAATTAATAAAACCAAAGAATTAAAAATAGTTAATCATATATATGATAGCTTTGAAAATATTTCTGATCAATTTGATTTGATTTTTATATGCACTCCTCTTAGTTCTTACCAAAGTTTATTTAAAAAATTAAATAGTTTTGTTAAAAAACCTACCTTAATTACTGATGTTGGGTCTACAAAAGTCAGTGTAATAAATGATTTTAAATCATTTGTTAATAATGACAAATTATTATTCTTGCCAGCTCACCCTATAGCTGGCCTAGAGAAAAGTGGTCCAGAGCATGGTTTTGCTAAGCTGTTTGATGATAGATATTGTATAATAACACCCATAAATTCCAATGATAAGTTTGTAGAGTCGTTATCCAATATCTGGCGAGCCATTGGTATGACTGTAGAGATAATGGACGCGGAGCGACATGATAGAGTATTAGCTATGACTTCACATATTCCTCAACTTATTGCATACTCTGTAGTAGGAACAGCAACAGAACTTGAAAATCAAATGAAAGATGAGGTTATTAAATATTCAGCAGCTGGGTTTAGAGACTTTACTAGACTAGCTGGAAGTGATCCAGTAATGTGGAGAGATGTCTATGAAAAAAATAAAGAAGCTGTTTTAGAGATGCTTGGTCGCTTTAGTGAGGATTTATTAACTTATCAAAAAGCTATTAGAAATAATGATCTAAAATTTTTAGAAGATAAATTCTCTAGATCTAGAGAAATTAGAAAAATTATTGAGGAAATAGGGCAAGCCGGAACTTTTGATCCAACTGAAAAAAATTAAAGGGTTAGCAGTTTGTTACTTGCTAATTCTATGTTTTCTTGAACTTTATTTAACAAAGTTTTCTTATCAATGTTTTCTTTGATTAATGGTAATATTTGAATTGTTATTAACCCACTTTTTAATATCCAAGAGTGTTTTGGCCAACATAAACCTGAATTGACAGCAATAGGTAAAATTTTCTTTCTTGTATGATTATAAATTCCTATAAAACCTGTTTTATAATCAGGTTCACTTCCCGGAACTTTTCTCGTACCTTCTGGGAATATAATTATGGAACTTCCTGACTTCAATTTTGATGAAACCTTTTCTAACATCACTCTCATCGTTTTTGTTCCTCCTTTTCTGTCAATAGCAACCATGTTTGATTTATATAAATATTGACCAAATATAGGTATTAAAAATAGTTCCTTTTTATGAACAAAAAAACAATCTTTTAAATAATAATATAAAGCAAGTGTTTCGAAAGCAGACTGATGTTTAGCAGTAATAAGGACTGCTTCTTTAGGGATATTTTCTTCGCCTTTAATTTTATGCCGTATGTTACAAATTCTTTCTAAAAAAATAAAAATTACTTTAATCCAAATTTTCGTTGGGTATTTTAGGAGTTTATTTGGTAGTAAAAGAAAAGGTATACAAATCAATCCCATGAACAAAGTCCAAATTACTAGGCAAATATAAAATATTATACTTTTAAAAATCATCATAAGATATATTATTGTTTTATATACTAGGCTGAGTAATCTATATATAATTTATGTTCATTGAGTGTACTAATTGTGAATTTAAATATCTAGTAAATTCTGCAGACTTAAAACCAAATGGTAGAATGGTAGAATGTGCAAATTGTGGTTATCAATGGTATCAAGACTTAGATGATATAAATACGCGTTCTTCAATTATTGCAGAGAAAAAAGAAAATATTGAAAACACTGAAACAAACTATCAAAAGACTCATCATAAAAATCAAGTTGTTAAAAATTTACCAAGCACTATTGTTCGGAATGAAAAACCAAGTATATTAAATTCAATTATTGTAGTTGCTTTAATAATAATTATTATTTTTGGATTTTGGATGTTTAGATCTATTGATATCAACACTTTCGTATTGATAGATTTTTATATCAAAGAGTTCTTCTTTAATTTAAATTTAATTATTTCAGATTTAGCAAAAATTTTTTATGATATTCTTAATTAATTATAACCAGCTTGGAATTATATCTTCTTCAATATTTTTTTCTATCTTATCAGGCGCATAAATTATTGCAAAATTTTCTCCATTAATAAGAACCTCAGTAGGAAGTGCACGGGTGTTATATGTTGAAGACATAACTTTTCCATAAGCCCCGGTATTTTTTATAATTAATATATCACCAATACTTTGTTTAGTAAGATGTATATTTTTGACAAAGATATCGGAACTCTCGCAAATAGGTCCAGCTACTGTATAATTCATAGTTTCATCTGTTTTTTTTGTTATCTCCTCTATTTCATGATAAGCATTATACATAGCAGGACGAACTAAAGTATTCATGCCTGCATCAACTATTAAATAATTTATTCCCCCATTTTGTTTAGTATTTATAATTGAGGTAACCAATATTCCTGCCTCTGCAATTAAATATCTACCAGGTTCAAATGATAATTCATAATTTGATTTACTAAAGCAATCATCTAATTCTTTTTTTATATTTTCAATTTTGAATTCAGGATCATTTTTGTTATATCTAACATGAAATCCACCACCTAAGTCAACATGTTTGATATTAATTCCTGATAATGAAAATTTATCTGCAGATTTTTTCATTTCAATGAAAGTATTTTTATAAGCATTAATATTACTAATTTGACTTCCTATATGACAGCTAATACCAATTAGGTTTAAATTTTTACAATCAGACATTAAATTAATAATATTTTCAATTTCATTAATTTCTATTCCAAACTTGTCAGTTTTTTTTCCAGTAGAAATTTTATTTATTGTTCCTCCATCAATATTTGGGTTCAGTCTCACACCAATATCAACATATTTATTTTGTTCTAATGCTAAACTTTGAAGCAATTTAATTTCTTCAAGTGACTCTGTGTTTATCAAACGTATGTTTTTCTGAATTGCAAAAGTTAAATCATCTTTTGATTTTCCTACTCCCTCAAAAATAATTTTACTAGGGTCAAATCCAGCACTTAGTGATCTTTTAAGTTCACCCAAAGATACAACATCTGCACCAATATTTAATGATTGCATCAATTTGAGAATTGCTTGATTTGAATTAGATTTTACTGAAAAAAAAATATTTTCTCCCAAAACTTTTTTCGTCATTTCAACTTTTTGAATTATTTTATCTTGAGAATACAAATAAAAAGGAGTTTCACATACTTTAATTACTTCTTGTAATGATGTATTCTCAATAAATGGAAGTTGATTTTTAAATTCTAACATTTATTCAGTTTCTAAAACTACTGATTGCTGACGTTTCTTTTCATCTTCTATTTTTTTTAAACAGGCTTCATCACAGGGATATGTGATAACCGATTTATCTATTTGGTCTTCAGGAAGACTTAAAGGACCAACTTTGCCACAACCAAAAAGATATAGTAAAAATATAAACAAAAAAAATTTAGTCATCATTTTAAATATTTTTTTATAGCAAAATTTATCATTTTCTTAGTATTTTTAGGAGAAGTTCCTCCAAAACTAGACTTAATAACTATACTATTGGTCGCTGAAAGTAATTTTTTTGCACTATTATCAATATTTTTATCAAATATTTGTAATTCTTTCAGTGTTAATTTTTCTAAACTTAATTTTTTCTTGTTACAATAAGCAACAACATTACCTGTAGTTTTATAAGCATCTCTAAATGTATAATTTAGATTTTGTACAAGCCAGTTAGCCAAATCTGTAGCAGTTGAATCTGAATTTTCTATTACCTCTCTCATTCTGGGCTTATTAAATTTTGATTTTGATAAAGTTTCATTCATTACCTTAAGGCAAAGTAATAAATTATCATATGAATTAAAAATAAGACTTTTATCATCTTGTAGATCTTTGCTGTATGATAAGGGGAGTCCTTTTAATATATTTAAAATAGATGTTAAATTACCAATCATTAAACTTGCTTTTGCTCTAACAAGTTCTGCACCATCAGGGTTCTTTTTTTGAGGCATTATTGAGCTTCCTGTTGAAAGCTCATCTGGTAAAAAAATAAAGTTGAAGTTTTGATTAGACCATAAGATAATTTCTTCAGCAAGTCGTGACAAATGAACACCAACTAATGAGAGAACAAAAATAAATTCAATTACAAAGTCTCTATCCGAAACACTATCCATTGCATTCCTAGTCGGTTCCCTAAAACCAAGTTCTTTTGTAGTATATGATCTGTCAATTGGAAAAGAGGTTCCAGCAAGGGCAGCCGCACCCAAAGGGTTTTCATCTAAATTATACAAACAACCTTTTAATCTTGATCTATCTCTTCCTATCATTTCAACATATGCTAATAAATGATGTGCAAGGGTAATTGGTTGAGCAATTTGAAGATGCGTGTATCCAGGCATGATTGTATTAATATTATTTTTTGAAATATTAATTAATGTTTTTTGAAATATCTTTAATTCTTTATCTATTTCATTTGAGTTATTCTTAATCCATAATTTAAGATCAGTAACTACTTGATCATTTCTTGATCTTGCTGTGTGTAATTTTTCTGCTACTTTTCCAACTTTCCCTAATAGTAAACTTTCTATATTCATATGAATATCTTCAAGTTCTCTTGAAAACTTAACTTTATTTTTTTCAATATCGGATTTAATCGATTTAAGACCAGATACTAATTTGTCTTTGTCTTTTTTTGAAATAATTTTTTGTTTACCAAGCATCTTTGCATGAGCAATTGACCCCGCGATGTCTTCTTTAAATAAGCGCTTATCTACATCAATAGATGCATTTATCTGATCTAACAGATTACTTGGTCTTTTTGAAAAATGGACATTTCTAGATGGATTTTTTTTCATTTTTTCGGCCTATAAGAGATATTTATATTAATTTCCACACTTATGCTTAAATTATTTTCATACTTCAAATTTTTCTTATATAAGCTCTGTTTTATACAATCAAATGAATATCAAAAAAGTAGTTGTAATTGGGTCGGGTACAATGGGAAGCGGAATTGCTGCTCAAGTTGCCAATGCTGGTATCAAAGTCACTTTGCTAGATCTGCCATCTAAAGAAGGATCAAGAAATCAAATAACTGAAAATGCTAAAGAGAAGATTTTAAAGTCTAGACCACCACTTTTGGTTGATAAAGATAAAGCTAATTTGATTACAACTGGAAATATTGATGATGATTTTAAAGAGGTTGAACATGCTGATTGGATTGTTGAAGCTGTAGTTGAGAGAATTGACATAAAACATAATATCTATTCTAAAATTCAAGCAGCAAGAAAAGCAGAGTCGATTATTTCTTCAAATACCTCAACTATACCTCTCAAAATATTATCAGCAAATATGTCTGATGATATGAAAAAAAACTTTTGTATAACACACTTTTTTAATCCTGTGCGATACATGTCTTTACTTGAGATTGTAACTGAGCCGATTAATGATATTGAAAAAATAAATTCTCTTAGAACTTTTTGTGATCAACAACTAGGTAAGGGAGTGATCATTTGTAATGATACTCCTGGTTTTATTGGAAATAGAATTGGTGTCTATGCAATGCAGGTTGCAATGACAGAAGCATTCAAAATGAAAATATCTATAGAGGAAGCAGACGCTGTATTTGGACGACCTATGGGAATTCCTAAAACAGGAATATTTGGTTTATATGATTTAATTGGTATTGATTTAATGTCTGATGTATTAAAAAGTTTTATTAAAGAATTGCCTGAAAGTGATCCTTTTCATGAAGTTGCACAAGAAATCCCATTAGTAAAAAAATTAATTGATACTGGATATACAGGTAGAAAAGGAAAAGGTGGTTTTTACAGAATGAATAAAGCTAATGGAAAAAAAATACTTGAAGCTATAAATTTAGAAACAGGCGAGTATCACACTAGTAAAAAAATTAATTTAGGATTAAGTGATAAAATAGATATCAAAAAATTAATTAACAGGGACGATATCTATGGCAAATATGCTAGACAAATATTAACAAAAGTTATTCGCTATGCTGCATTCTTGATACCTGATGTATCTTCTAAATATATAGATATAGATGACGCCTTGAGACTTGGTTTTAATTGGACCATCGGTCCTTTTGAAATGCTATCAAATATTGATACTAATAACTTTATAAAAGATAATTTAGACATAAATTATTTTAAAAATCTAAAAAATAATTTTATTTTTGAGAAAAGACCTGGTTATCTTGATCCAAATATTGAAAATTTACGTTCCTTACAGTCAGAAAAAGTATTCAGTAATTCATCTGCAAATGTAAAAAATGCAGGACCTTATCAAATTGTAGAATTTACTACAAAAGCTAATGCTCTTGATACAGACTCAATGCTTGCATTAAAGGAAGCAGCTCAAAATAATAAAAGTACTGTTGTCATAAATGAAGCTATGCAATTTTCTGCTGGTGTAAACTTAAATTATGTAATGAATTTTGCAAAAAATAAAGAGTGGTCAAAAATCGAAAAATTCATAATTAATTTTCAACAAACTTGTAAAACAATTAAATATGCAGAAAAACCTTTTATAGCAGCTCCTTCAGGCTTAGCAATAGGAGGAGGTTTTGAAGTAATTCTTCATTGTGATTACTCTGTTTCTCATGCAAATGTTGTTTTAGGTCTTGTTGAATCTTTGGTAGGTTTAATTCCTGCTGGCGGAGGTTGTAAGGAGATGTTATGGCGCTGGCTTCAAACACCAGAAGGTAAAGAAAACTCTGAGTTTGCATCTATGAAAGTTTTTGACCTTATAGGTTATGCAGTTACATCGAGCTCACCTAATGAAGCTAAGCCTAACCAATTCTTTTTAAATACCGACAAAGTAGTTATTAACAGAGATAGACAGCTTAATACTGCTATTAGTTTAATAAATGATATTGAAAATGATTATGTAAAACCAAACGAACCCTTTTTTAGGCTGGGTGGAAACTCTGTTAAAGATAAAATGTTTGAAAAACTAGAAAAATTATACAGTGAAAAGAAGATTATGGATCACAGCCTTGAGGTTGGAAAACAAATAGCTTTTGTTTTAAGTGGTGGTGATACAAATTTAAAATCAGATTTAAGTGAAGATGATCTTTACAATTTAGAACTAGAAGCTTTCATGAGACTTATCCAGATGCCTAAGACACAAGAAAGAATAAAACATACTCTTGAGACTGGAAAACCATTAGTAAATTAAATTAATATCTTGTAAGTAAATGTGAGGTAATAAATGAATAGTTTTGATACTAATTTAGACAAAAATTCAGCAAATTTTGTTCCATTATCTCCACTAAGTTTTATCTCTCGGGTTAAAGATATATATCCAAATTATGAGTCACTCATCTATGGAAATAGAAATTATACTTGGATTGAAACCTATAATCGTTGCACAAAGTTTGCTAGTGCACTAACTAAACAAGGGATAAAAAAAGGTAGCACGGTATCTATACTTGCCGCTAATACACCTGAATTATTTGAAGCTCATTATTCAATTCCAATGACAGGTGGTGTTATTAATACAATTAATACAAGACTTGATGCTGAAACAATTGCATATATTTTAGATCACAGTGACGCACAGCTATTGATTACAGATACTCAATTTTCACCGACGATAAAAAAAGCACTTGATATATATGGTAAAAAAATACCAATAATTGATATTCATGATGATCAAGCAATATTTAAAGAAGGTGAGGGAGAAAGAATTGGTAATTGGAGCTACGAAGAATTTCTTGAATTAGGAGATGACAATTTTAATTGGTCTTTACCAGAAGATGAGTGGCAGGCTATTTCATTAAGTTACACATCAGGAACAACAGGAAAGCCCAAGGGTGTTGTATACCATCATCGCGGTTCTTATTTGATGTCAACAGGTAGTGTTACTGCCTGGAATATGCCAAATAAACTAACTTTTTTATACACAGTACCTATGTTTCATTGCAATGGATGGGGGTATCCATGGACTGCAGCATTGATACATGCAAAAATTATTTGTTGTCGTTATATTGTTGCAAGAGATATTTATAATCTAATTGATCAACACAAAGTTACTCATTTTGGAGGAGCTCCTATAGTACTAAGTTTGATTGCTAACGCAGATGAAAAAGATAAAAGAGATATTAAACATAGAGTTTTTGTTCTGACTGCCGGAGCCCCCCCAACCAGTGCTATTTTAGAAAAGATGGATAGTCTTGGTTTTGAAGTAATGCATGTTTACGGATTAACTGAAACATATGGACATATACTTCAGTGTGCATGGAATGAAGAGTGGAATAATCATCAAAATTCTGAAAAAGCTGATATTAAAGCTAGGCAAGGAGTTCGTTATCCTAACACTGAAGAAGTATGTGTGGCCGACCCTGAAACTTATAAACCTGTTCCCATGGATGGAGAGACCATGGGTGAAATTCTTATAAGAGGAAATGTTGTGATGAAAGGTTACTATAAAAATAAACAAGCAACAGAAACATCAATGAGAGAAGGCTGGTTCCACTCTGGTGATCTAGCAGTTGTCTATCCAAATGGATACATACAAATCAAAGATCGCTCAAAAGATATTATAATTTCTGGTGGTGAAAATATTTCATCTGTTGAAGTTGAAAATGTAGTAGCAAAACATCCAGCAGTATCATTAGTTGCTGTAGTAGCTAAACCAGATGAAAAATGGGGTGAAACACCATGTGCCTTCGTAGAATTGGCCCCAGGCAAAAATACCACAGAAGAAGAAGTTATTCAGTTCTGTAAAGAAAATATGGCTGGATTTAAGAGACCAAAAAATGTAATCTTTGGTGAATTACCTAAAACATCAACAGGTAAGATACAAAAATTTGAATTAAGAAAAAAAGCAAAGGAGATTTAATATGGACCCAAAAACATACAAATTTGATACTTTAAGTTTGCATGCTGGATATATGCCTAGTAAAAATGCAGGCTCAAGACAAGTGCCTATATATCAGACAACTTCTTATATGTTTGATGATGTAGACCATGCAGCAGCATTATTTAATCTGGAGCGCGGTGGTCATATATATAGTCGAATTTCTAATCCGACTGTTCAGGTTTTAGAGGAGCGTGTTGCGGCTTTAGAAGGTGGCACAGCGGCATTAGCTACAGCCTCAGGTATGAGTGCAATCTTTTTAACAATAATGACACTGTGTAATGCTGGTGATCATGTTGTTGTATCTTCTCAATTATATGGTGGAACAGTAAATTTATTTCGTCTAACTCTTCCAAAGTTTGGCATTAAAGCAACTTTTGTAAAGCCGAGAGATACGGAAGGATTTAAAAAAGCAATTAAAGAAAATACTAAATGTATATATGGTGAGTTAGTCGGCAACCCTGGAAATGAATTAATGAACTTACCAGAGATATCAAACATAGCTCATGATGCTGGTATTCCAGTTATTATTGATAGTACTTATCAAACACCATATTTATTTAAACCATTAGAGCATGGTGCCGATTTTGTTGTTCACTCTCTAACTAAATGGATGGCAGGTCATGGATCATCAATGGCTGGAATTTTGGTTGAGGGCGGAAAATTTGATTTTTTAAAGACTAATAAGTTTCCAACAATGACTGAACCTTATGAAGGTTACCATGGTTTATCTTTTGCAGAGGAATTTGGTCCAGTAGCTTTTACAATGAAGGCAAGAGCAGAAGGTATGAGAGATATGGGTCCTTGTTTAAGTCCGCAAAATGCCTGGAATGTTTTACAAGGAATTGAAACTCTCTCAGTACGAATGGAAAAACATTGCTCAAATGCATCAAAGATGGTTGAATATTTAAGTAAACACGACAGTGTAGCATGGGTTTCTCATGCAAGCTTAAAAGATAATCCTGATTATGAACTTGCAAAGAAATTATTACCAAAAGGTACTGGCTCAATGATTGCCTTTGGAATTAAAGGTGGAAAAGAAGCTGGAGCAGCATTTATTGATAATGTTAAATTAGCTTCTCATCTAGCAAATGTAGGCGATACAAGAACGCTAGTTATACATCCTGCCTCAGCAACTCATTCTCAAATGGATGAAGCTACTTTAAAATTAGCAAATATGTCTCATGACATGATAAGATTATCTGTAGGAATTGAAGATATCGAAGATATTAAAAATGATTTTGAAGATGGTTTTAGAGCAGCTAGCAAACCAAGGCTAGTAGCTAATAAATGAAGTTTAAGGTAAATAATAAAGAGGTTTTTGCATCAACTGGTGGAAGACCATTTGATAAAGAAAAACCTCTTATTATCTTTATTCATGGAAGTGGATTAAGTCATATAACGTGGGTTTTGCAAACTCGGTATTTTGCTTTTCATGGTTATAGTGTTCTTGCAATCGATCTCCCAGGACATGGTTATTCTGAGGGCCCAGCATTAGAGTCCATTGAAGAGCAAGGAAAATGGATCTCTGATGTTATTGATTCAGTAGAAATGAAAGAAGCATCTTTAGTAGGACACTCTCAAGGATGTTTGATTGTTTTAGAGTGTGCCTCACAATTTCCAGAAAAAGTTAAATCTATTGGCTTAATGGGTGGAGCTGGAGCAATTCCAATGAACCCAGAGCTTTTAGAATTAGCAGAAAACGGAGATCCTAAAGCTGTAGAGTTAATGATGGATTGGGCCCATGGTCCTGCAGGGCATTTTGGTGGCCATCCTGTGCCAGGCTTACATCATATGAATTTAGGAGGATCAATTGTAATTAATGGTTCTGTTAAAAATGCCCTTGGCGTAGATTTCAGAGCATGTGATAATTATAAAAACGGTTTTGAAGCTGCAAAAAAAATAAAATGCCCCGCAATAAATATTCTAGGCGATCGAGATAGAATGTGTCCGATAAAAGCTGGTAAAAAACTTGCAGAAAATCTTCAAAATTCAGAGGTTGAAATAATTAAGAATTGTGGTCACATGATATTACTAGAGGAAGCAGGTCAATCTCTTGAAATATTAAAAAAGTTTATAAGAAAAAATCATCCAGTATAAAGCTTAGTAAAATTATTTAAATTTAATCAGAGGACTTATCAGGTCTTGTAAGCTCTTCTAATTTTTTCATTTCTTCTTCTTGTTTTAAACGTTCTTGTTCTTCACGCTTCTTTTTACGTTCTTCAGCTTTCATTTTCAGCTTTAATTCTTTTTGCATTTTGCGGTCACCCGCTTTAGATTTATGATTGAAATGAATTCCCATATATTACACTTATACTAAATATTAATCTTATTTTCTAGTCTCTAAATTGGCTTAATTTCTAGCTAACCAGACAATAATAACAAAAACTAATATAGCTATCGCCTGAAATAACACCCTTAAGCGCATTAATTTGTTGCTATGATTTTTATTGAGTTTACCATTAACTGCCATTGCTATTACACCAATAACTACAACAGCAAGTGTTGCAGCCATAAATAAAACAAGTATTATCTGCATGGTACTCATTAATATATATTATATAAAACTTTTCTTGAATGAAGCAAGAATTCATACATATAGATTTTATGGATAATATCTTAAAAGGACCCTCTATTTCTAAACATGACAAACCTTCAAAATTAATGGTTATGCTCCATGGATATGGAGATAATGCAGCAAACTTTATGCATTTGGCCCAACCAATTGATATAGACAATTGGAAAATGCATTATATCTCTTTGAATGCACCCAGTGTTATTCCTGGAAATATGATGGGTTATCAATGGTTTGATTTATATCCAGGTGGCGTTTACATTTCTGATGCTGGACCAAAAGAATATGAAGTAGTTAACCAAGAGATTGAAGAAGCTATTTCAAAACTAAAGAGTACAATTGATTTCTATTTAGAACAACTTCAATTAGAAATTAATGATTGTTTTGTAATGGGATTTTCACAGGGCGGTATCATTACTTTTGAATTAGCTAGAAGTTTAAATAAAACTCTAGCTGGCATTGCGATCTTATCGGGAAGAATTATTAATAAAGAAGAACTATCAAATAAATACTTACAAAAAACTCCAATATTTATATCACATGGAACACATGATGATGTTTTGCCAATTTCTAATTTTGACAAGTCAGTTGAATATTTAAAAAATAAAAATTATTTATTTGAGCCTCATTTAATTGAGGGTGATACACACACAATTTCCCCTAATACAATAAGTTTATTTCAAAAATTTGTAAAAAAAAATATTTAAATCAATAGAATCATAATATTATAATATTATTTATATTAATATGACATGGATAAATAAAAATTAAAATGAGTACTGTTGCAAATCCAGCTCTTGTTTTAAACGCAGATTTTCGGCCTCTGTCATATTATCCTCTCTCCCTTTGTTCTTGGCAAGATGCAATAAAGGCTGTTTTCCTTGAGAGAGTATCTGTTATAGAGAATTACGATCACGAAGTTCATTCACCCAATATAACATTCAAACTTCCAAGTGTAATTGCACTAAAGGACTATGTAACTCCACAAAGAAAACCTGCATTTACAAGATTTAATGTTTTTTTGAGAGATAATTTTACATGCCAATATTGCACAAATCGATTTCCAGCTAATGAGTTAACTTTTGATCATTTAGTCCCAAAGTGTCTAAATGGAAAAACAACTTGGGAAAATGTTGTTTCTGCTTGTACTAGCTGTAATCTCAAAAAAGGAAGAAAATTAATTCAAAATACAGAAATGAAACTATTTAAAAGACCACTTAGACCAACATCAATCCATTTGCAAAATAACGGTAGAAATTTTCCACCTAACTATCTTCACGAGACTTGGAGAGATTATTTATATTGGGATACAGAATTAGAAAATTAAATTTTTTTTGAAATTGCAATTGCGGTTTTACAACCCAGTTCTATAACTTTTGACATTATTTTGTAACCTGGTGTACTTTCAGCATCATGGTCTATTCCGATATCGTGATGCTCAAGCTCATCATCTCTAAATTTAGAAATAGTTTTCTTCAAATCTTTATGGTCGTCTTCTAGAAGATTAAGTTGTTCTTCATAATGTTCGCCAATTACTTTTTCTACAGCCACAGTACAGGCCATTGCAGCCTTTTCACCAAGCATAGCTGTAGAAGCACCAAGAGCGAAGCCTGCTATATTCCAAACAGGTAATAGTGCAGTTGGTCTAATACGATGTTCTATTATTAAATCATTGAATTTATCAATATGCTCTTTTTCTTGATCAGCCATATGTTGAATAGTTTTACCAATTTTTGAGTTTTTTCCAAAAATTGAAATTTGGCCATCGTAAATACGTGTAGCTCCATACTCACCAGCGTGATCAACTCTAATTATCTGTTCTAAAATTTCACGATTTGTTTTTTTTGTATTTTTAGAAGTTTTTTTTTGAGTATTTTTTTTATTTTTTGGCATAATTTAAATAAATATATAGTGCGTTAATTATAAAAATAAACAATAAAACTATAGAATTTAAAGAAGCAGCAGAAATACCAAAAAAACTCCAAATTACCTCATCACAACTAATTACTTGCTTACTAAAAATTTGTTGTTTTAGTTCAGCTGTATCAGAGGTTATTGAAAGACCAGAGGAACAACCACTAGGTCCTTTTAGTAATTGATTTTCAACTCCTACATGCCATAAAGAATAAAAAATCCCATATATCGCTCCTAATTGAACCAATAGATATATAAAAAATTTATAAAAATTAGGAATATAAAAAATTAAAACTGATAAAATTATGAAAACATAATATGGGTGTCTCTGCTTTAAACATAAATCACAAGGTTGGAGGCCATAAAAATATTCTGCAACCAAGGCCGATGTAATTGTAACTATACTAATTAAAAGTAATATTAAATTCCAATTGCGCATAATCATAATATTTTAATTATTAATATACTTCCAATTAATACAACAAAAAATAATATTGTTAGAATATTAAAATATTTATCAATAAAAATTTTAATTTTATCTCCATAAAAATACAATAAAGCAGTAACAATATAAAATCTTGCTCCTCTTGATAACAAAGAACATATAATAAAAATAATAAAATTTAATTGGAATAATCCACTAGTAATTGTAATTACTTTAAAAGGAAATGGTGTGAAACCCGCAATGATTACTATCCAAGAACCATATAAATTATAATAATTTTTGAATTCATTAACAGACTCATTTAAATTATAAAAATTAATTAGTATTAACCCAATACTATTAAATAAAAATAGACCAATAAAATAACCAAACATTCCACCAAATACTGAAGATAAAGTACATATAAAGGCAAAGAAAAAAGCTCGAGTTCTTTTAGCTAAAACCATTGGAATTAAAATTATGTCAGGAGGTATAGGGAAAAAGGAACTTTCAGAAAAAGAAATTAAACCCAAAAACCATGGCGCCCCTCTTCCAGTAGATTTCGTCATTGTCCATTTATAAAGTTTACGAAATAATTTCATTATATACATTGATTTGGTAGGAGTAGAGGGAATTGAACCCACACCACCGAAGTGACCGGATTTTGAATCCGGCGCGTCTACCAGTTCCGCCATACTCCCATATTATTTTTTTTAGTATTACTTGGTTTTTAAAGTTAAGTCTATGCACTTGTTTTAAAAAAACAATTACCAAAAGTGTCGTGAGAGTGTCGGTTAATTATCGCCTAAAACAGGGAATGTTGAGATATTATTTTAATTTCTTAATTCCCTTTTCAATAAATTCATTTCTTTTATTTTTTTGAGATTTACTTCTTGTAAGTTCATCTTCAAAATTAGATTTTCAACCACTTTGTTACTTGTTTTATTCACATACTACAGGATAAAAATTAAAATTCTGTTTATCCAAATAATTAAAACGATTGGGTAAACGTTTTATAACTTTATCATAATTTTTTTTAGATATAGTGCTAGGCTTGCATCTAGCTGCAAACCACCATAGTGTAGTCTCAGCTGAATCTTCTTGATAAAATAGATCCCAGGCATATTCTGAAATATAGTATTTATCTTTTCCAATTGCTTTTTCCCACTCACCTTCATTTATCAATCCACTATTCCAACGGAAATCAAGTGTAGCATGTGTTAATTCATGAAACATATTTTCCTCATTAAAATTGGATTTAGCACTATTAATATGAATGACAATTTGACCATTACCACCAGCCCAGCCAACGTTACCTTTATGGACTATAATATATTTAAAATTTTCTTTTAAAAAATATGGCATTTGTCCATACATTTTTGCCCATTTTAATGCTTGTTTTTCAGCTTTTTCTTTTGTTTTGAATTCAGCATTTACTTTAATCAAAATATCCTGACTTTTTTCAAAAGAGGCATTAAAAATAAAAGCATTAAAAACTTTCATTTCTATTCCATCCCCATATTGATTTTTATTTTTTGAAGTTCGTTTATCGTATTCCATAACTTCTTTTTCTTCTACAAATTCTAATGTCTTGAAAGTACTTACATCATTCTTTGTAATAATATCTTTATTAATCCAACTACTACCACCTTTAAAAATAAAATTTTTTATTTGTTTAATTAATTTTGCACATTTATACCCATCAAACTCACACACTCTAATTGAGCCGTCCCAAGCTATAATTTCACCTTTACCCTGCAGTTTATTTTTTTTCCATGTGCCAAGCCATATTTCACCATCCTCAGCAAAAGTTAGCTCACCTTCTCCATGTAGTGAACCGTCTTTAAAATTACCTATATACTTATCTCCATCATTCCAAACGACTGTACCATAACCATTTTCACAATTTCCTTCAATGCAACCTATTCCTTCTGCATACATTTCACCATTTTTCCACTCACCTTCATATGTGTCTCCATTCGTCCAAACCATTGTTCCTTGTCCATGTTCTTCTCCATTTTCCCACTCACCTTCATATGTGTCTCCATTCGTCCAAACCATTGTTCCTTGTCCATTTTGACAATTTCCTTCAATGCAAGGGGTTTTTTCTTTCCAGACAATTTCTTTTCCAATTGCAAAGGACTGACATGTACCACTGATATTATTTACTGTTTGCCACTTTACACATTCATTTAAAGCACTTTCTTCATTATCGCCTGTTCCATATTCACATCTTCCATCGTTACCGATTACAACGTAGAAAAAATTATTTGGGTAATCTATTAAAATTTCAGGATACGCCTCATCTGTTATCCATGAACATACTTCTTTCGAAACAGCATTATTAATTAAGTAAAAAAAATAATAAATAAAAAGATACAATTTTTTAATTTTAGCATTTAAAATATATTTTACAAATTTATATAATTAAATAAATTCTACATAGAATTAATTTTTTTTCAATATCCTCTTCGTTTCTAGTAAATCATCTTAATAATTTAAAGTCTTCTATTTTTAATATGTGTAATTTGCATAGCTGAAATACATTAATTATTCTTTATTTGCATATTAATTTAACTATGTAGAGAATCGAAAGGCAAAAAAATGTTAAATATATTCAAAATATTAAATCAAACTTATCAAGATTCGTTCTATAACAATTTTGATAATGTTGATCCTCAAATAGTAAGATATTTTAGGAACGAATTCGGAGCATCGTGGAAAGAAGCTCTTAACAATTACATAGAAGAAAGCAGATCAAATAATGATAAAAAAGCTGCTTAAAAACTTTTTAGATAATTATTTTAAATCACAAGTGAGAATTGAAGAGGATTACTTAAGTAAATCCGCTAATTTATATGATCTAGATTTTCGTCTTAAAAATATTGATAAATTAAAAAATAATAAGATATTTCATTAAAATTATTATAAATTTTAAATTACTTTTTATTCCTATTATTAATCGCAATTGATCCAGAGGAAATTATTACAAATATTCCTACAATAGATAAAGCGCTGATTTTTTCAGAAAAGAAAATAATACCATATAAGGAGCCCCATAATATTTGTAAAAAAAGAAAGGGGCTTATTATACTGCTATATTTGCCCGCAATGTAGTATGCGGTAGTTAAAGCCCAGCCTGAAATCATTACTATAATTCCTGAGCTGGCAAATAGTAAAAACTCTTTTCCTGAGGGAATCATTGGATCTGTTAAGAAAAATATATAAGAAAAAAGAGCAGCAGGAAGAAATCCGTAAAAAGTAAAACCATAAGTTGTGGCCATATATGAGTATTTGCTGACAACTGTAAAACTTAGAGCATTGGTTATTGCAACCAGTAAAACAAGAAATATATAAACATTAATACTATCGTTAGTAGGTCTTAAGACCATTATAACCCCGACAAAACCTATTAATATAGAAACCCAACTTATAAGATTAAGTTTTTCATTCAAAATTAACTTTGCAAAAATTAACATAAAAAAAGGTGTTGTCATTAATAATGTTGTAAAAATATTTATAGGAACATACTTGAGTGAATAAAAGATTATTAGTGTAATAAAAGTAAATTGCAAACCTCTGATTAATGGTAAAATATAATATTGTTTCTTTTCTAATAAAATGTGTTTTTTAATTCCACCATTAAACTTTAAAAATATAAGTAAAATTATAAGAGCTATGGTTAAGCCTATAGAATAATAATGATACCATTTATAATCATTAATAGTTAAAAATTTAGTGATTGTATCAAAAGTAGATCCTGTAAATCCATTGAGACAAATAAAAAAAATGCCTATTAATATTATTCTCATTTTTGGATATTTTTTAAATTGTTCCAGAATTCTCTATCAATTTTTATATTTAAATATTTTAAATTTTCTTTTATCTGACTTATTTCATCCATGCCTAATATAATTGAAGATACATGCTTATTTTTCAATGGAAATTGAATAGATGCCGCTTGAATAGGTATGTTAAATTTCCTACATAATTTGTCAATTTCAATAAATTTTTTTTTAGTTTTTGCAGGTATCGCCTTATAAAAGTATGTTGATTGTTTTAACCCTTTTGCAAGAATTCCAGAATTGAATATACCAGCTAAAATAATACCAACATTTTTTTTTATTGCAGTTGAAAAAAATTTATCTTCTGCACTTGTGTCTAATAAAGTATATCTTCCTGCTAAGAGAACACAGTCAAATTGTTCGTTAGTTATAAATTTATTTGCCACCTCAGCATCATTTAATCCTAAACCTATAGCTTTAATTAGTTTTTCTTCCTTCAATTTTTGTAATGCAATATAAGCTCCTTTAAGTGATTGCTGAAAATAAAAATCAAATTTATTTTTATGTGTGAAATAGTCAACATCGTGTATTAGGCACAAATCAATACGGCTAACACCTAATCTTTTTAATGATTGTTCAAAAGATCTCATTACACCATCATATGTGTAATCTATTACAGGTTTAAAATTTAAGCCTCCTTTAAAAATACCTCTGTCAATTTTATCTTTATCTTCTTTAACTAAGTATCTTCCTACTTTAGTTGATATTAAATATTCATTTCTCTTTAGAGACTTAAAAAAGACACCCATTCTTTTTTCACTTAATCCATAACCGTATAGTGGAGAGGTGTCGTAAAAATTTATTTTATTTTTTTGTGACTCTTTAAGAATTTCTTGAGCCTGATAATTATTTAATTTTTTGAATAGGTTTCCTATTGGAGCTCCACCAAAACCAATAACAGGAAGCTTTATGTTTGTTTTTCCCAATAATTTTTTTTTAATTTCCAAGACTATTTACTATAAGCAATAGCATACTCCTTAATTTTACTTAGCATTGAATTAACTCCATTTCTTCTACCTGGAGTTAACAATATATCCAAATCAAGTATTTTAAGCATCTCAAATTCTGAATTTTTAATTTCTTTTGGATTTCTGTTACCATAAATATCACACAAAATTGTTACCATTCCTTTGGAAATAAAAGCATCTGAGTCATAATAAAAAGACAAAATATTTTCTTTATGTATTGGCACTAACCACACTTGAGCCTGACAACCAGATACCTTGAAAGTTTCATTTCTGTACTCTTCTGGAAATTCTTTTGCATTTTTAGCTTGATCAATTAGAAATTTATATTTTTCCATTCCATCATCAAAAAGATCAAGTGAGTCTTTATAGTATTGAATTTTTTCTTTTATCGTCATCATTGCATATATTCTCTTAAGATTTTGGATGACTCCTCTGGCAGAACATCCATTATAAATACTCCAGCCATTGATTCTGATCCAGCTAAAATTTTTGGTTTGTCATTATGACGTAACGGAGGATAAAATTCTACATGAAAATGAAAATTATTATCATCTAGATTAGGAGATGCGTGCAGTCCCATTATATAAGGACATCTTTTATTTAAAAATCTGTCGTATCCACTAACTACTTTTTTTATTGCTTTTGCGAAAGACTCAATTTCTTCATCATTAAATTTCCAAGGACCAGGAACTTGTTTTCTAGGAATAATCCATACTTCATAAGCGTACCTAGCAAAAGGAGGTACGGCTACAATAAAATGATCATTTTGATAGACATAGTATTTTTTTTCTAGGTCAGACATTATTTTTAATAAGAAATTTTCTTGATTAAATGCCTGAGCCTCAATTTTTATTGCTGGAGGTATAAAAGGATAAGCATATATTTGTCCATGAGGATGATGTAAGGTTACTCCACATTCTTGACCTCTATTTTCAAAAGGCATAATATATTTTACATTATCAATATTTTTTAGTTCATTATATCTATCTATCCAAACATATATTAACAATTTAATTCTATCTAAATCCATCTCTGCAATAGTACTAGAGTGATCGGATGAATATACAACTACCTCACACTCACCTTTTGATGGCTCTGTTTTTATATTTTCTAAATCAACACCTTCTCCATTTTGATTGAAGCTTGCCCATCTATTTGGAAAAACAGCTACTTCAAAATCTTTAAATGGTATTTCAGTTGGAAAATTTAAATTAGCGCCAGGACAAAGAGGACAATATTCCTTAGGAGGAAAAGAAGTTCTATCTTTTCTTTCGGCAGAATAAGTTACCCATTCTTGCCTTGATGGATTCCACCTCATATGTGGCTTGGGACCTTTTGTTATTTTAAGTTCTGTTCCAGATTCTTCAATATGTTCTTTGTAGCCAAATATTATTAACTGCTTATTATCATTACGTAAAAAATTTCTTTTAAATATTTTTTTCATTTAGTTTCTTTTCCCATTCAATGGATGAGCTAATTATTTCTTCTAAATTATTATATTTAGGTTCCCAATTAATATATTTTTTTATTTTTGATATATCTGAAACAAGTTTTTCAACATCTCCATCACGTCTCTTGGAAAATTTGTGATGAATGGCTCCATTACATAATTTATTTGCGGCATTAACAACATCTAAAACTGAAAAACCAATTCCATAACCACAATTAAATATATTTGATTCATTATTTTTTACTAAATGTTTAGCAACCTCTACATGTATTTCTGCTAAGTCACTAACATGTATATAGTCTCTAACCGCAGTTCCATCAGGCGTGTTATAATCATTACCGAAAATTTCAATTTTATTTCTTTTTCCAACTGCAACTTCACTAAGAATTTTTATCAAATGAGTTGATGTCTTTGATATTTGACCAGCTCTCAAAAGTTTATCTGCTCCAGCTACATTAAAATATCTCAAGATGATACTCTTAATTTCTTTATAATTTTCAATTAGATATTGCTCAGTTTTAACTTTTGATTCTGCATATGGGTTTTGAGGATTTAAATTATCTTTTTCTGATATTAAATCATTATTTGAGGACCCGTAGCCTGAGGCTGTTGACGAAAATATAATTTTATTTAAATTATTTTTTTTACAAGTTTCAAAAAGTTTAATTGCATTTTCAGTATTGTTTTCAAAATATTTTGCCGGCAATCTAACTGACTCTTCGACTTGAATAAAACCAGCAAAATGCATTAGTACATCAAATTTTTCATTATTAATAATTTTCTCTATTTTATGTACATCGTTAATATTGCATTTTGTAAAATTAACTTCTGGAGGAATTAGTTCTGAGTTACCAGTTGAAAGGTTATCAATTATATGAATATTATGGCCTTTTTCAATTAACGATAATACTACATTGCTTCCAATGTAACCGGCACCACCTGTAAGAAGGATATTCACAATTATAATTTAAATTATATTACAAATAATTACTAAGAAAAAATTGATACATTCATCTTTCAAGTTTAAAAGAACTTAATGTCTCAAAAAGTAATCGACAGTCACTTTCATATCTGGGATTTAAAAAATGATTATCCCTGGTTAAAAAATTTAAAGTCATTTTCTCTCAATTCTAACTATCAAATAAGTGACTATATTGCTGACTTCAGTGAGATTAATGTAATAAAAACGGTTCATATTCAGGCAGAGATAACAAAGGAAAAACGTGTTTATGAAACTCAATGGTTACAAGATATTGCTGATCAAAATGATCAGGGCTTCCCAAATGCCATAATTGGTTATGTTGATTTTAGTGATGATAAGATCGAAGAAGACTTGGAAAGACATTGCCAATATAAAAATTTTAGAGGAATAAGACAAATATTAAAAACAAAAATAAATGATAATACAGATTTGTTAATAAATTCTAAATGGTTTAAAAATCTAGAACTATTAAACAAATTCAATCTAAGTTTTGATTTATTGATAATGTTTCACCAATTTGATAAAGCATTTAACGTTATAAAAAAATATCCAAATACACTTTTTATAATAAATCACTGTTTATGGCCTGAGGGAACTGAAAAGAGTCTCCATGATTGGAAAAAAGCACTAAAAAAAATATCTACATTAGATAACGTCGTTATTAAGATTTCAGGATTTGGAGAATGGTTGGTACCTTGTAATGTTGAAAATATAAAAGGTTATGTATTAGAAGCAATTGATAATTTTGGTATCAATAGATGTATGTTTGGAAGTAATTTTCCAGTTGATAAACATTTTTCAAAAAAATCGTTCAAATTTTTTTGGAATTCATATTTTGAAATAACAAAAAAACTTTCACAAAATGAAAAAAATAAAATTTTTTTTCTTAATGCTGAAAAATATTACAATATTTAACTATGACAAAAATAATTAGTATAAGCGTCTCAGATATTAGATTTCCAACTTCAAAAGATTTAACCGGATCTGATGCAATTCACACCGATCCTGATTACTCTGCTCCATATGTAGTGATTGAGACAGATGATCCTTCTTTAGTTGGATATGGAATTAATTTTACATTGGGTAAAGGTAATGAGATTGTAACAAAATGCATTCAATGTTTTTTTCCGATTATTAAAAATCTATCTCTTGATGAAGTGGAAAACAATATAGGTGGTTTGTGGAGTGAATGTGTTGATCACAGTCAACTTAGATGGCTAGGTCCTGAAAAAGGTGTTGTTCATCTTGCTGTTTCTGCTTTATTTAATGCATTATGGGACTTAATTTCAAAAAAAAATAAAAAACCACTATGGCGATATGTTGTTGATACAAACCCTAAAAAAATAATTGATTGGCTACCATTTAAACATGTTGATGATGCTCTAAGTAAAAACGAAGCTTTAGAGATTTTGACCAAAAGCCAAGAATACAAAAATGATAGAATAAAAAAATTAGAAAGTGAGGGCTACCCCTCTTATACTACAGCAGCAGGTTGGTTAGGTTATTCTGATGATAAGATTGTTGATTTATGTAAAGAATATATGGCTAATGGTTGGAAATATTTTAAAATAAAAGTAGGTAAAAATTTTGAGAGAGACTCGCATCGACTTGATATTATAAGAAAAACAATTGGTAACAATAATTATTTAATGATTGATGCTAATCAACAATGGAGTGTCGATGAGTCTATAAAATATATTAATGCTTTTAATAAGTATGATGTTTTTTTTGTAGAGGAACCAACTCATGCAGATGATATATTGGGATTTATTAAAATTAAGAAAAATGTTGGTGAAGTTAAACTTGCAACAGGAGAAGCTTGCTCGAACAGAGTAATGTTTAAACAATTTTTACAATCTGGGGCCATGAATATATGTCAAATTGATAGTTGTAGATTAGCTAGTATTAATGAAATTTTAATAGTCATGCTTATGGCACATAAATTCAATGTTCCAGTTTTTCCACATGCTGGTGGAGTTGGGCTATGCGAGTATGTACAACATTTATGTATGATAGATTATGCACTAATAAATGGAGAAAAAGATAATAAAGTGGTTGAGTATCAAGATAGCTTACATAATCATTTTAAATTTCCATGCAGAATTGTAAAAGGTAATTATATACCTCCTAAAGATCATGGATATTCTATTGAAATGAAAGAAAAGTCTGTTATTGAGTTCTCTTACCCCAACGGAAACTATTGGAAAAGTTAAAATGAGATTAAAAGATAAAAAAATAATTGTAACAGCAGCAGCACAAGGAATTGGTAGAGCAACTGCTATAAAGTTTGCAAATGAAGGAGCCTCAATTATTGCTACAGATATTAATGAAGAAAAGCTATTAGACTTAGAAAAAGAACATCCAAATATCAAGACTCAAAAACTTGATGCTTCTGATAAAAATGCAGTTGAAAAATTTTGTGCATCTATAAATAACGTTGATGTACTTTTTCACGCAGTTGGATTTGTGCATCATGGGACTCTCATGGACTGTGATGATAAAGAATTTTATAGATCGATTAATGTTAATGTATATTCAGCTTATTTGATGAGTTACAACTTAGTGCCAAAAATGTTAGATAATGGCAAAGGAAACATAATAATTGTCTCTTCGGCTGCTTCAAATGTCAAAGGAGCTCCTAATCGATTAATATATGGAACAACAAAAGCAGCTCTTAATGGTTTTGTAAAAGCACTTGCTATAGATTATGTCAAAAAAGGAATACGATGTAATGCTATACTTCCTGGAACGGTAGAAACCCCTTCTTGGGAAGGTAGAGTTAATGTGGCTGATGATCCAAAGAAAGCTAGAGAAGATTTTATTGCTCGACAAGCTATGGGAAGGCTTGGGCAACCTGAAGAAATTGCTTCTCTTGCTACTTACCTAGCTAGTGACGAATCAGATTTTGTTACAGGAACGCTAAACCTAATTGATGGAGGGTGGACTTTATAATGAAAATATTAAGATATAGAATTGGTGACAAAGTAAAACCGGGAATTCTAGATCAAGAAAATAAAATTCGTGATGCATCTAGTTTGGTAAATGATTGGGATAGTGAAAATGTCACAATAGAAAAATTAAATTCTGTTAAACAAATTGAAGTTAACTCACTGCCTATCGTCGAAGATAATAATGGAATTGCTCCGTGTGTATGCAAAAAAAGTGTAGGTAAGTTTATTTGCATTGGCTTAAATTATTCTGATCATGCTGAAGAAACAGGACTAAAAGTTCCTTCAGAGCCAATAATATTTTCAAAAGCAACTAGTGCAATCATTGGTCCTAATGATAATGTAGAAATCCCTAGAAAATCAGTAAAATCTGATTGGGAAGTAGAACTTGGAGTGGTTATAGGAAAAGAAGCAAAATATATTTCTGAAGATCAATCCCAATCTCATATTGCTGGATATTGTGTTGTAAATGATCTTAGTGAAAGAGAGTTTCAAATTGAACATTCAGGTCAATGGGTGAAAGGTAAATCTTGTGATACTTTTGGACCAATTGGACCATATTTAGTAACAACTGATGAAATAGTAGATCCACAAAACTTAAAAATGTGGCTTGATGTTAATGGCAAAAGAATGCAAGATGGCTCAACTAGTACTATGGTTTATGGAGTAAACTTTTTGATAAGTTATTTGAGTCAATTTATGTCTTTACAGCCTGGCGATATTATTTCTACTGGTACGCCCCCTGGTGTAGGAATGGGAATGAACCCACAAGTATTTTTAAAACCTGGCGATGAAATACAACTTGGTATTGATGGTTTAGGACAACAAAAACAAAATGTAATTTCAGGATAATGTTTAATTCAATTAGTAAATGTAGAAATACTGAAGACTTTCGAAAACTTGCAAAAAAAAGATTACCAGGTCCAATCTTTCACTATATCGATGGAGCAGCAGATGATGAAGTAACATACAGAAGAAACACAGAGTCATTTGAGCAATGTGATTTAGTTCCAAATGTTTTAGCCGGTGTAGAAGATATAGACATGTCTACAACAGTTATGGGTAAAAAAATTGATATGCCTCTATATTTTGCTCCGACTGCTTTACAAAGATTATTTCATCACGATGGTGAATTAGCAGTTGGTAAAACAGCGCAAAAGTTTGGAACAATGTTTGGAATTTCTTCACTAGGAACAACAAGTATTGAGGATATTGCAAAGCATGTATCAACTCCTAAATTATTTCAACTTTATGTTCATCGTGACAAAGGGTTAACAAATAGTATGTTGGACAGATGCAAGGATGCAAAATTTGATGGATTAGCTTTAACCGTAGACACGATTGTTGGAGGAAACAGAGAAAGAGATTTATTAACTGGTTTTACCTCACCACCAAAACTAACTTTAAATAGTTTAATAAGTTTTGCAATGCACCCTAATTGGGCTTTTAATCACTTTACGCATTCAAGATTTGAGCTTCATCAAATAAAACACTGGATTAGAGAAGGAAATAAAATATCACTTTCTATTCATGATTATTTTACGAAGATGCTTGACCAATCTATGGATTGGAAAGCGGCAGAAGAAATTCGTAAATATTGGGGGGGCGAATTTGCCCTTAAAGGGATAATGTCAGTAGAAGATGCAAAGAGAGCAATAGACATAGGAGCTTCAACAATAATGATATCAAATCATGGAGGAAGACAGTTAGATGGATCAAGATCTCCATTTGACCAACTTGCTGAAATAGTTGATGCTGTGGGCGATAAAATTGATGTAATTTGTGAAGGTGGTATTAGACGAGGAACGCATGTTCTAAAAGCACTATCTTTAGGCGCAAAAGCTTGTTCAGGGGGGAGAATGTATCTTTATGCCCTTGCTGCTGGGGGTCAAAAAGGTGTTGAAAAAGCCATGAGTAATATGAAAAATGAAATTGAAAGAGATATGAAGCTTATGGGAGTAAAAAATATAAGTGAATTATCAAGAAAAAATCTTAGATTCAGATAAATTCACAAATTTTTAAAAAAAATTATTTATTCTCACTTAATTTTATTCTAAAAATTTTTTATGAATGATGAAATTGAACCTATTTTAGTTGGTGACACTGATGACATTGAAATAGGCAGTGTTGAAAATTTTGAATATGAAGATAATAATTTTGCAATATTCAGGTTAGAGTCAGGTTTTTTTTCAACACAAGGAAATTGTAATTGTGAAGAAAGAGCTCCTTTGAGTGAGGCTGAGATAGAAGATGAAGAACTTGAATGTGTTAGTTGTGGAAATACATATAGTATTGTATCAGGTGATTGTATAAGTGAGCCAGAGCTAGATGGATTAAAAATTTTTGATATCTCTGAAGAAGATGGAAGTATTTACCTTAGCCTTTAAAATTTTAATTCATTGATATTAATAATATTACTTTTATTTAAATCGCTTTTATTTTTTAAAAAAAAAGCAACATTTTTACATGACTCGATAGACATTCTTTTTCTACACTCAATTGTTAAAGCGGAATTGTGTGGTGTTAGCAAAATATTATTTAGAGTAAAAAATTTGCTATTTTCTGAAGGCGGTTCTTTCTCAAAAACATCCAATCCAGCTGCAAAAATGTTCTTATTAAACAAAGCTTCATAGAGTGCATTTTCATTAACAATACCTCCCCTTGCTGTGTTTATTAAAATCAAATTTTTTTTAAACATACTGA
>CABYIF010000014.1 GCA_902518985.1 uncultured Alphaproteobacteria bacterium
GTTAAATTTTGAAAAAAAAAATTCATGGCTCTTAATTAATATACTTAAGACTTATAATTCGTTTTGTCTCTGAATGTAATTGCAAGTTTATGAGATAATATTTTTCCCTGAAAGGAAGTTCAATTAATAGTTCTGGCCACTCTATTATTGTAATAGAATTTTTAATATTTTCAAAGAAATCTAACTCTTCTAATTCTTTGATACTTTTTATTCTATAAAAGTCATAATGATAAATTTCATATGAATTTAATTTATAAGTAAGCATAATTGGATATGTTGGACTGTTTATTGATTTTGGTTTTGAAATTTTATTTAATGAGAATAAATTATTTATTATAAATCTTGCGAATGTAGTCTTACCAACGCCCAATTCACCTTTTAACATTAATACATCACCAACTCTAAGGTCTTTGCATAGCTTTAAGGCAATAAACTCTGTTTTAGAGATATCTACGGTTTGACTTGCTATATTAAGCAAATCTATTTAGGAAATATTTTTGAGAGCATCAACTAAATCAGTTTTTTCCCAAGTAAAATGACCTTTATCAGTTGGTTCTCTACCAAAATGTCCATATGATGAAGTAGGAACATAAATATTATTTGTAAGTTTTAAATGTTCTCTTATTCCTCTAGGACTAAGGTCAAATAAATCTTGAACTAATTTTTCAATTTTTTCTTCATCAACTTTATTCGTACCATTTGTATTTACATAAACTGATAAAGGTTTCGAAACTCCTATTGCGTAAGATAATTGAATAGTACATTGGTCTGCAAGGTCAGCTGCTACAACATTTTTTGCTAGATATCTTGCAGCATATGCTGCTGATCTATCAACTTTTGACGGATCCTTGCCCGAAAACGCACCACCTCCATGAGGGGCGGCACCGCCGTACGTATCAACAATAATTTTTCTTCCTGTTAAACCTGAATCTCCATCAGGGCCACCAATAACAAAATTACCAGTTGGATTTACATAAAATTCTTCATCCTTAAGGCCTTCTAGTAGTTCATTAGGAATACATTCGTAGATATATGGTCTAACTATTTCTTTAACATCAGATGGTGACAAGCCCTCTTTATGTTGTGAAGATATAACTAATGAAGTCACTCTGCTTGGTTTTCCATTCTCATAGAGCATTGTTACTTGGCTTTTAGAATCGGGTTCTAGACCATTTGCTGAACCATCTTTTCTTGCTACAGCCATTTTATGTAAAATCTGATGAGAATAGTGAATTGGAGCAGGCATTAATGTATCAGTATCCTTACAAGCAAATCCAAACATTATCCCTTGATCACCAGCACCTTCATCTTTATTGTTACCTGAGTCAACTCCCATTGCAATGTCTGATGATTGTTCGTGAAGAAGACAGTCAATATCACAATTTTTCCAGTGAAAACCATCTTGTTCATAACCAATATCCTTAATACAGTCTCTTACTTGAGATATAATTTGATCTTTTGGAATCGATGGACCTCTAACTTCACCGGCTAAAACTACTTTGTTTGTTGTGGTAAGAGTTTCACAAGCTACTCGAGTTTGTGGATCGCCTGATGATAAGTATGTATCGACAACCATATCTGAGATTCTATCACAAACTTTATCTGGATGACCTTCAGAAACTGATTCACTTGTAAATAAATATGATCTATTCATACCAACTCCTAATACCTGTACGTGTTATCTTTAAATGGACCTTCTTTACTCACACCAATATATTCAGCTTGCTTGTCTGTCAATTCTGTAAGTTTGGCACCAACTTTTTTCAAATGAAGAGATGCTACTTTTTCATCTAAATGTTTAGGTAAAACATAAACTTTATTCTCATATTTGTTTGAATTTTTCCAAAGTTCAATTTGAGCTAACACCTGATTTGTAAATGATGCACTCATTACAAAACTAGGATGACCAGTTGCATTGCCTAAATTTACAAGTCTTCCTTCAGATAATAAAAGGATTTTTTTACCATCAGGAAACTCTACCTCTCTTACTTGAGGTTTAATTTCATCTGATTTATAGTTTTGGAGAGACTCTGTTTGAATTTCATTATCAAAATGTCCAATATTACATACAATTGCTCTATCTCTCATTTTTCTCATATGATCTTGAGTAATAACATCTAAATTACCTGTTGCGGTAACAAATATATCACCATACTCACAAGCATCATCCATGGTTACAACTTCATATCCCTCCATAGCTGCTTGTAGAGCATTTATGGGGTCAATTTCTGTTACACAAACTCTAGCTCCAGCTCCTCTTAAACTTGCAGCAGAACCTTTGCCTACATCTCCGTAACCAGCAACAACTGCAACTTTTCCGGCCATCATAACATCTGTACCTCTTCTAATTCCATCAACAAGACTCTCTTTGCATCCATACAAATTATCAAATTTAGATTTAGTAACAGAGTCATTTACATTAATAGCAGGAACTTTAAGCAATCCTTTTTTTTCCATTTCTTTAAGTCTATGAACTCCAGTGGTAGTTTCTTCTGATAAACCCAGAATATCTTCAAGCATCTTTGGATATTTTTCATGGATAATTTTTGTAGCATCTCCACCATCATCTAATATCATATTTGGCTTCCAACCATCAGGACCCTCTAAAGTTTTTTCGATGCACCACCAAAACTCTTCTTCGGTCATACCTTTCCAAGCAAATACGGGAATACCTTTGGCAGCAATTACATGAACTCCACCTTACAGTTGCGCCTAAATATACCAATGTTTCTATTAAAACCGCTGTTTGAATGGTCATATGTAAACATCCAACTATTCTTGCTCCATTAAGTGGCTTAGAGTCCTTATATTCCTCTCTTAATGCCATTAAACCTGGCATTTCAGTTTCTGCTATAGCGATCTCCTTATCACCAAAATCTGCTAAACTTATATCCTTAACTTTATAATCTTCGCTCATTATTTATTCCTATATTTGAAATTAGTTACGATATTCTTAAAGGTAAATTAATCATAAAACAAGCACCGCTAAAGTCTAAATTGTCACTTTTTGTTAATTTAATAGAACCGTTAAAAGACTTAATTATTTCCCTTGATATTGATAGTCCTAAACCTGAGTGATCCTCTCTAAATTCCATTCTGTCAGTGTAGAAGCGATTAAATATTTTATCTTTATCGCTAAAATTTATGCCTGGACCCTGGTCATAAATTTTTATTTCTGCAAATTTATCGCCAACCTTACTCATTTTAATTAATATATTAGTACCTGCATTTGCTATAGACACACTATTTTCAATCAAATTTATAATTACTTGCATTAATTTATCTTCATTTAATAAAACTTTTAAATTATGTTCATACACTTTTACTTCTAATTTTATTTTTTTAGAATTACCTAGATAATTTTTTTTTAAATTTATAAAGAAGTTATTTAAATCAATTATTTTAAACTTTTCTTTTTCAATTTCTGTCATTGTTTTTGAAAAATTTGATATATCTGAAATTAATCGGTTCATTCTATTAACTTCTTTATTAAAATTCTTAATTATTATTAATTTATTTTCTTCACTTATTGAGTTCTTTAATAAAAGCTCACTTGACGATTTAATTGCAGTAAGTGGATTCTTCAATTCATGAGCAACATCGGTTGTGAATTTTTCTAACTGTTCCATTTGAGATTTTAAGTCATTTGACATTATTTGTATTTGTTTAGCCAAAATACCTATTTCATCAGCTCTTATTGGATAATTTATATTATTTGTATTTCTAATTTTTTCTCTCTCTAAAACTGTTATTTTAGTTAATTGGTTAAGTGGCAAAATAAGACCTCTTAAAAAGAAAAATGATAAAATAATTATTATAATAATCAATATTATAAAAAAATTTAGAAGATTTATTGAATTTAGAGCAAGATCGTCATTATCAGTTATTAATTTGTATGACAAAAGGGCGACACCATAAACCTTGTTGTCAACAATTAATGGAGAGGAAAGTACTTTTATTAGCTCATTATCGTTATCTAAATATAATTTTTGTATACCAATTTTTTTTCTTATTGTCTCAGATACTATGTTTATGTCGTGAGCTTTTTTTGATGAAACGACAACATATTTTTTATTTAAAATATACTTATATAGATAATTAAAAAGAGCATAATATTTCTCTTCATACATATTAAAAATATTATTTTTTTTTGGTTTTTTATCTAAAATCTCACTTTCATTTACAACCATTGAAGAAAACGGATCGCTTGAGTCAGCTATTTCAATCCAATTATCATTAAATATTTTTATATTAAAATTTTTTTTAAAATAATTATTATATATATATTGCTCGACTATAAATCTTTCCAACTCCAGTTCTGAAAGTTGCAAATTATTAATATATAAGTTTTCATTAGCACAATTTATTTCTTTGTATAAGTTATCGTCTTTATCAATTACTCTACATCTATAATTTGTTTGGTATAAAGGTACATTTATAATTGAATTTTTTTCTAAAAAAGAAGTTATTTCTTTAAGCTCATTTGTAGAAAGAGAAATTTTTTTTTCTATTAATTTATCATTATTAATTAAATAATAATTAAAAAATATTAAAAATATTGTTCCAAAAAAAACAATAAAAAGATTTACAACTAAAAGCTGTAAAGACAATCTATAATTTGAAAGGGAAAAAGAATTTTTGTTAATCACGCCATGAATAACCAGATCCATACCTTGTTCTTATTTGATCAAAGGATTCATCATAGGATTTGAATTTTTTTCTAAGTCTTTTTATATGACTATCAATTGTTCTATCATCGACATAAATTGAATCACCGTACATAGCATCCATTAATTGATTGCGATCTTTTACAACTCCAGGATAGTGAGCTAGTGATTTAATTAAATTAAATTCAGCAACTGTTAATTCTATTTCAATATCTTTCCAAAAACAAAGCTGCTTATCTTCATCAAGTATTAGGTCTCCTTTTACAAAATTTTTTTTATTGTTAATAACTTCATCTTCTGATTTTACTCTATTAGAATAAATTCTTAAAACTGTTCTAACCCTCTCATTTAATAACTTTTGAGAAAAAGGTTTCTTAATATAGTCGGCTGCGCCCATTCTTAAACCAATTATCTCATCTTGCTCTTGATCTTTAGATGTCAAAAAAATAATTGGAAGTTCTTTTAATTTTTCTATTTTACTTGATCTAACTTTGGATAATAATTCATTTCCATCCATTTTTGGCATCTTAATGTCAAATAATCCTAAATCATAAGATTTGGTTTCTAATGCTTCTAAAGCTTCAACGCCGTTAAGAAAGGTATCTACCTCAAAACCTTCACTCTCAAGGGAAAGAGATACTGAGGTTAGAATCGACTGTTCATCGTCAACTAATGCTATACTAGTCATATTGTTTTTTACTCATAATTTGTGGCTAATTTAAGTTCAAAGAAAAAATAACGCACCTTCTTATTATAATAAATTGTGATTAAGGTTGATAAGTAAATGTAAATAATTCAATAACTTGTTTGTCTTAGATAAATTTCAATTAAATATTAGTTTGACTTGATGAAAAAAATACTTATGTTCTTATTTTGTTCTTATTGCGATATTGAGCAAATGTTGTATTGTCTTTATTCGGCGGCACTACATATTGTGTTTTTCGACAATAAATTTTTAAAAATGGATAGAATTTAAATGGCAGACAATCTACAGGTATCATCAAAAATCAACCATGAAAATGGTAGTGTTAATATTTTAACTTTAAGTGTGGTTAGACGTGATGGAGCAATTACACCATTTAAATCAGATAAAATATCTAACGCTATTAAGAAGGCTTTTCTTGCTCAAACAAAAATAAGAAATGATAAGAACAAAGAAAAAGAGCAACAAGATAGTATACATAAAACAGTAGAGGCACTTACTCATAAAGTTGTTTCTGCTCTGACAAGAAGAATTGCAGATGGGGACATGATACATATTGAAGATATACAAGATCAAGTTGAGCTTGCACTTATGAGAGATGAGTATCATAAAGTTGCCAGAGCATATGTTTTATATCGCGAACAAAGAGCAGCAAGTCGTTATCATACAAAAAAACTAAAAGAGCAGGTTGGTGAAAAAGCATCTTCAATGATGGTTACAAAAAGAGATGGAAGTAAGGAGCCTATATCACTTGACAAAATAACCAATAGAGTTTCAGTTCTCTCAACAGGACTAAATATTGATCCAATAGTAGTTGTACAAAAAGCTGTACCTGGACTTTACAGCGATATTAGCTCTGTTGAAATTGACACTTATCTTGCAGAAACTGCTGCGGCTTTAACAGTAGAACATCCTGATTATTCCTACTTAGCAGCAAGAATTAAAGTTAATTCACTTCATAAAGAAACTCCAGGCTTTATAATTGCAACTAAAAATTTGTATGAAGATGGACTTATAAGAGAAGATTACTATAAAAAAGTAGTATCAAATGCAGACGCAATAGAGGCAATAATCGACTATGACAAAGATTATACATTTGATTATTTTGCTCTAACTACCTTAATTAGAGCATACCTCTTAAAATTTGAAAATAAGACAATTGAAAGACCTCAAGATTTATGGATGAGAGTGACTTTAACTGTTACTGGTAAAGAATTTAATTTGGAAAAAGTAAAAGAGACTTACAGAAGCCTATCAAGCGGAATGTACACTCACGCTACACCAACATTATTTAATAGTGGTTTAAAAATGCAGCAACTATCATCTTGTTTTTTAATAAGCATGGAAGATGACTCAATTGAAGGTATTTTTAACACAATAAAAGACTGTGCTCTAATTTCAAAAACTGCTGGAGGAATTGGAATGCATGCTCATAATATCAGAGGAAGTGGGAGTAGAATAAAATCAACGAATGGTAAGTCGAATGGACTTATACCTTTTCTTAAAATATTTAATGAAACAGCAAAATCAGTTGATCAAGGTGGAGGTAAAAGAAAGGGTTCATTTGCTGTTTACCTAGAACCTTGGCACGCAGATATTGAAAAGTTTTTGGAACTAAGAAAAAATACTGGTGCAGAAGAATTTAGAGCAAGAGATCTATTTTATGCTTTATGGATTCCAGATTTATTCATGAAAAGAGTTGAAAATGATGAAGAATGGACTTTGATGAGTGAGCACGAATGTCCCGGGCTCTCAGACGTTTATGGAGATGAGTTTGATAAACTATACACAAAATATGAAAATGAGAATAAACATTTAGAAAAAATAAAAGCAAGAGATCTAATGTCTAAAATTATTGAGGCACAAATAGAGACAGGTCAACCCTACATGCTTTACAAAGACTCCATTAATAATAAATCAAACCAAAAAAATATCGGTGTCATTAAGTCATCAAACTTATGTGCAGAAATTGTTGAATATTCTGATAAAAATGAAACTTCAGTTTGCAATCTAGCATCTTTAGCACTTCCCAAATTTGTGAAAAAAACTGAAAAAAAATTGTCATACGATTATGATGCTCTTTATAGAACTGCTAAGCTTGCAACTAAGAATTTGGACCAAGTAATTGATATTAATTTTTATCCTACTGACAAAACTGAAAGATCAAATAATAAACATAGACCGATAGGACTTGGCATACAGGGTCTGGCAGATGTATATTTTAAACTTGGAATTGGTTATGAATCTGAAGAAGCTAAAGAAATCAATAAACTTATTTTTGAAACTATATATTTTGGAGCTTTAGAAGCTTCATGTGAATTAGCTAAAGAAAAAGGCGCCTATGAGACATTTAAAAACTCACCTATTTCAGAAGGAAAATTTCAGTTTGATCTTTGGAATGTTAATCCTTCACCTAAATGGGATTGGGATACACTTAGAGCTAAAATAAAAAAATATGGTGTAAGAAATTCATTAACAACAGCTTGCATGCCAACTGCGTCAACTGGTATTATTTTAGGTAACACCGAAACATTCCAAATCCAAACATCAAACATATATAAAAGGCAAACACTTTCAGGTGAGTTCCTTCTTGTGAATAGATACTTGGTAAACGAACTCTCCCAACGAAATCTTTGGAATAAAGAAATGAGGGATAAGATAATTTTAGAAAACGGATCAGTTGAAAATATATCTGAAATACCAAATGAATTAAAAGAAGTTTATAAAACTGTTTGGGAAGTTTCTCAGAAAACTGTCATTGATATGGCTGCTGACAGGGCTCCTTTCATAGACCAAACACAATCAATGAATTTGTGGTTATCAACACCTACATTTGGAAAAGTAAACTCAATGCATATGTATGCATGGAAAAAAGGTTTAAAAACAGGAATGTATTATTTGAGAAGTAGATCAGCTGTAGACGCTGTTAAAGTTACAGTATCATCAGAAAAAGCTGCAAAAGATGCATATATAAATACTTCTATAAAAAGTAATAATGAACCAGAAGAGTGTGAAACTTGCAGTGCGTAAAGGAGCTATACAATGATATCAAAAGGCGTTAAATCAATTTTTCCAATTAAAAATCAAGAAATATGGGATCGATATAAACAACATATTCAAGCTTTTTGGACTACTGAAGAAGTTTCACTGCAAGATGATTTGAGAGACCTTGAAACGCTAAATGAAGGTGAAAAACACTTTATTAAACATGTATTGGCATATTTTGCTAATTCTGAAGCAATGATAAATGAAAACCTAGCTAGTAGATTTTATAAAGAAATATTGATACCTGAAGCTAGATGTTTTATTTCAATGCAAATGCTCAACGAGTCAATCCATGCTGAAATGTATGGTTTACAAATAGAAGCTTACGTTAGAGATGCAAAAGAAAAAGATACGTTATTTGATGCTATACAAAATGTACCATGTATAAATCATAAAGCGCAATGGGTATCAAAGTGGTTAAATGGTAATCAAAATTTATTAACAAGATTAATTGGATTTGGTTTAGTAGAAGGTTTGTTTTTTGCGGGATCTTTTTGTGCTATCTATTATTTTAGAAAAAGAGGTTTGCTTCCCGGATTAGCCTTATCAAATGATTGGATTGCAAGAGATGAGGGAATGCACTTTAGCTTTTCTTCACTCATGTTTAGAACACTTAGAGATAAATTTAATAACAAAACACTTGCAGATACTGATATTAGCGACTTATCCCTAATTTCTTCAGATGTTCCTCAGTCTCAATTTGAAGAAATAGTTAGAGAGGCTGTTGCCTTTGAAAAAGAGTTCGTTAAAGATGCATTACCTGTAGATTTGATAGGTATGAACTCTGATTTGATGTGCAAATATATAGAAGCCGTAGCTGACAGAATTGCTGATTTATTTGAGTTTGATAGGGTCTTTAATACAGAAAATCCATTTGATTTCATGAGAGCATTAGACGTACAAAATGTAACGAATTTTTTTGAAAAAAGAGTTTCCGAATACCAAAGACCAACCGATAGAGCTCTTAGTTTTGATGAAGCTTTTTAATGGAAGCAGAAATATATTCAAAAACAAACTGTGGTTACTGCGATAGAGCAAAATTAAGGTTAGCAAAATATAATCCAAAAATATACATGTTAGATGCTGATTATAGTCGTGAAGAATTTTTTCAAAAATTTCCTAACGCTAAAACATTCCCACAAATTATTATTAATGGAAAAAAAATTGGTGGGTATCATGAACTTGAGAAATGGTTTGAAATGAATTTATTTGATGAAGAATTCTAACTAATCTTTTTATTTTTTTTTCTATTATAAACTTTTTTATTTTTCACAATCCTCTGATTATATTTTATTTGTCTTAAATCTTGAGCTATTGGATTCTTTTTTTTTTTTAACTTCTTAGCGATAGCCATATTATAATTAGTGAGCCTGTCCCCAATTATCGCCAAATCCATAGTCTACAGTAAGAGGTACTGAAAAATTTTTATAATTTAAGTGAACAGTCTCCATTATTTTTTTAACTTGAGCAATAAGATCTTCGCGTTTTTTGTTTTCTACTTCGAATATAAGTTCGTCATGGACCTGTAAAAGCATTTTAGCATCTATGCTCTCTGCTTCAATTTCATTATGTATTTTTATCATTGCTAGTTTTATAATATCTGCTGCACTACCTTGAATTGGAGCATTTATTGCCTGTCTCTCGGCAAATCCCCTAAGTGCAAAATTTTTATCTGATATACCCTTAATATTAATCTTTCTTTTAAATATTGTTTGAACAAAATTGTTTGTCTTTGCAAAATCTATCTGGGTATCCATGTATTTTTTAATATTTGGATATTTTATAAAATATTCATTTATATATTCTTTTGCCTCTGTATTTGTGATTGCTAGTTGCTTAGCTAAACCATAAGGACTTATTCCATACAATATGCCAAAGTTGATAGCCTTTGCTTTTCTTCTATAATCATTATTTATTTCATTGTCCTTTAAACTAAAAATTTCTTTAGCTGTTGATGCATGAATATCTTCATTGTTATTGAAAGCTTTTATAAAATTTTCATCTTTAGATATTTCAGCTGCCAATCTTAATTCAATTTGAGAATAATCAAAACTGACTAAATTACTTCCATTTTTACTTATAAATGCTGATCTGATTTTTTTTCCATTTTCTGTTCTTATTGGAATATTTTGTAGATTTGGATCTGTTGAACTTAATCTACCTGTTAATGTATTTGCAAGTCCAAAAGATGTATGCACCCTACTTTTTTCATCTGTTATTCGAAATAAAGCATCAGTATATGTAGATTTTAATTTCGTTAGTTCTCTCCAATCAAGCACTAGTTTTGCAATATCATGTCCCTCTGTTGCAAGATCATTTAAAGTTGATGAGTCTGTTGAATATGACCCTGATTTTGTTTTTTTACCACCTTGTATTTTTAAATTTTCGAATAAAATTTCTCCTAATTGTTTAGGTGAACCAATATTAAATTCTTTTTTTGATAATTTAAAAATTTTTATTTCTAACTTTTTACTTTCTTGCTCAAACTCATTACTTAAGTTAGTTAAGAAATTTTTATTGACTTCAATCCCATTTCTTTCAATTTTTGACAGTACATCAACTAATGGAAGGTCGATATTTTTATAAACAAAATTTGCTTTTTCTTTTATTAATCTTGGATAAAGTTTATTAAATAATTTTAATGTTAAAAAAGAATCTTCCGCAGCATATTTAACTGCTTCATCAATCTGAACTTTATCAAAAGTAATTTCATTTTTTCCAGTGCCTACTAAGTCTTTGTATTTTATTGTTGTATGATTCAGATGATTAAAGGATAGATCATCTAAATTATGCTTTAAAATACCATTATCAATTGAATAAGAAATAAGCATAGTATCTGCGATCGATTTAAAACTAACTCCATATTTATGAAGAATTCTAATATCGTACTTAATATTTTGACCAATTTTTAATATTGACTCATTGTTACAAATTGAATTTATTTTTTTTATAACAAATTTTTCTTCAAGCTGATCTTTAATAACCATATTCCCATCAGCAGATAGATGGTTTATGGGTATATAAAAAGATTTATCTTCATCATAACATAAAGATATCCCTACTAATTTTGCGTTTTCAATATTTAACGAGTTAGTTTCAGTATCAATTGCACAAAAGCCTTTTCTTTCAATTTCTTCTATAACTATTTCAAAGTCTTTTTTAGAATTTAATAGTATATATTTTGGCTCAGTTTTTTTTATATTTTTGTTATCTTCAATATTGTTGCTTATGTATGAATTTGATTTAAGTCTTTCGTATATAGATTTGAAACCTTGTTCTTTAAGAAAATTAAAAATACTATTATTTTTATCTTTTAGCTCACTATAAGTTTTTATATCTTTAATACTTAATGATATATTTACATTATCCTTTAATTTAACAAGCTCTAAACTTAGTTTAATATTTTTTTCAGCCTCATATAAAATGTTTCTTCTTTTTTCCTGCTTGATTTTAGCTAGATTTTTAAATAAACCCTCTATATTTTTAAATTCATTAATTAATTGAGCAGCAGTTTTGGGTCCTATGCCTGGTGCTCCTGGAATGTTATCAACTTTATCACCAGTTAAGGCTTGTATATAAATAACTTTATCTGGCTTTACTCCAAATTTCTCCTCAACATCCTTTATTTTTATTATTTTGTTTTTCATTGGGTCTAACATAGTTACTTTTTCTGTAACTAGTTGCATTAGATCTTTATCAGAGGATACTATAATTGTTTCCAAATCATTATTTTTTGCTAGGTTTGCATAAGTTGCTATTAAATCATCTGCTTCATATCCTTCAATTTCTAATTGTGGAATGTTAAAACTTTTAACACATTCTCTTATTAGCGAAAATTGAGGTATTAAATCATCGGGGGCCTCCCCTCTATTCGCCTTGTATTCTGAATAAATTTCATTTCTAAAATTTTCTCTAGCTGCATCAAATATCACAATCATTTTATCATTATTGTAATCCTCTATTAATTTTACGAGCATATTAGTAAATCCAAAAACGGCATTTATAGGGGTTCCATCAGGGCGATTCATTGGAGGAAGGCCATAATATGCTCTAAATATGTAAGCAGAACCATCAACTAATATTAATCTACTCTTTTTATTCATTGTAAATTTAAATATATAAGATTTTGAAATAATGTCAGATTATAAATATTCAATTCATGCAGAAAATGTAAATAAAATTTTTTTCAAAAAAACTGAAAAAATTAAGGCGCTGATTGATTTTGATATCAAAATTAAAAAAGGAAGTATTCATGGCTTATTAGGGCCAAATGGTGCAGGAAAATCAACTTTTATAAATATTTTAGGTGGCTTAGTTAAAAAAAATAACGGTAGAGTTAGTATCTGTGGCATAGATATTGATAAAAATGCTAAATTAAGTAAATTTAAAATTGGAATTGTTCCTCAAGAATTAAACATTGACCCTTTTTTTACTCCTGCAGAATTACTTGAGTTACAAGCTGGACTATACGGCATACCAAAAAAACAGAGAAGAACAGAAGAAATATTACATAATTTAAAATTAACTAACCAAAGAAATGCTTATGCAAGAACTTTGTCTGGAGGCATGAGACGAAGACTTCTTATTGCAAAAGCACTGGTCCACAGTCCAGAGATGTTGATATTGGATGAGCCTACCGCTGGTGTAGACATAGATATTAGATCATCAGTTTGGAAATATATAAGAAAAATAAATCAGCTTGGAACAACAATTTGCTTAACTACTCATTACCTTGAAGAAGCAGAAAACTTATGTGACACCATATCTATTATTAATTATGGAAAAAAAATTAAAGAAGACACAAAAGAAAATTTATTAAAATTAATTTCAAACAAGACTGTTACTTTTAGCCTTGATAAAGATTATAATATTCCAGCAGAATTAAAAATATTTTCTTCGAATATTAATAATAAAATTTTATCATTAAACTATGATAAAAAAGAAACAAATTTAAAAACGATAATTGATATTCTAAATAGAAATCAAATTAATTTTAACGAAATAAATACATATGAAAGCGATCTAGAGGATGTATTTCTAAAGTTGATTAATAATGATTAATAATATTAGAAAATTGAGTCTAGTTCTATTTTCTTTGATACCCTTATTTTTAATAACTGGTCCAGCAATACCAGATTTAGTAATTACTCTTGGAGTTATTTTTGCAATTATTTGGATTTTGATAATTGAAAAAAATTATGAATTATTCAATTCAAATTTTGTTAAAATTTCTCTAACTTTTTGGTTATCTCTCATACTAATAAGTTTTTTCTCAATCAACAAAACCAAGTCATTTGAAGACTCGATAATTTTTATAAGGTTCTTATTAATTCCCTTATCTGTTTATTTTATTTTTTTTACTAATAATAAGGATGTAAAAAGAGTACTGCTTGTAATATGTGTTTTAGTTTTATTAGTTTCATTAGATACTTTATATCAATTTTTTAATTATTCATCTAAAGATGGTTTTGGAAATGATATACTTGGCTTTAAATCAGATTGGTACGGAAGATTAACCGGTCCTTTTGGAGATGAATTAATACCAGGAGCATATATTTCAAAATTTGGCTTACTAGGATACGCTTATTTAGTTGTATCTAAAAAATATCAAAGCAGATCAATAATACAAATCATTTATTTAACATTAATCTTAATTGTTTGCTTTGCTTCTGGTGAACGAATGGCATTAGCTACTTATCTATTAGGTTTATTTGTATTATTATTTTTTATAAAAAATGGTAAATTTATTATATTTTTTTCTTTGTTCATTGGCTTATCTTCAATATTTTTAATTTATAAATTTCATCCATTTTATAATGACTTTGTTGTTGTTGAATCAAATGAAACTCACCAAGGTCTTAAAATTGAAAAAATTTATAAATGTAATAAGAACTCAAATAAAATGTGTTCAAAAATAATTGATATTCAGCCTAGTTTTAAAAAAGTTATAACCAATTTTAGTACATCAAATTATGGAGAAATTTATTTACTGGCAATTGAGATGTTTAAAGATAATCCTTTAACAGGGATTGGTATAAATAATTATGAATATGCGTGCAATAATGTGAATGGGTATAGAAAATTAATGAAAATTCACAATTGCGCTAATCATCCTCATAACATTTATTTACAATGGTTAACGGAAGGGGGTATAATCGTTTTTATTTCATTTATTATATATTTAGGTTTTATTCTTTATTTTATAAGGAAAAACGATGGTCAACGTGATTTAAAATTAATATCGTTTGCTGTATTAGTCATTATTTTTTGGCCTATAATGTCCACTGGAAGTTTAATTAAGAATTGGAATGGTGTTTCGACATTTTATATTATTGGAATTTGTCTATGCTTAAGCAGGTTTAAAAAAAATTATTAAATCTTGAATTTAAAAAAAAATTTTTAGAGTATCTTGCTAGATAAATTCCAATAGTAAAAAAAACAATAACTGAAAGAACAGTTCCTTGTCCTTTACCAAAAAAAGATCCAACATATATTGAGAAAAATATAATAGATGAGGATAGTATTTTAAAATGAATTCCTAAGATCGATCCCAAAATAAAGAAAGCAATAATAAACAAAGTATTACCTAAGCCCATACCAAAATATGAACCTGCATAAGCCATGTATAACGATGAGTAAAAAATTGATAAATTTGTAGATGATGAATTATCAAAATATCGTGCTTTAATTAAATAATAAAATGATTTAAATCCATCAATCCAGGTTATTTTTTTGCCTTGTGCTTTTGTTCTAGCATAATAGGAAACACCATATTCATAAATAAAAAAATTATTTCTCACAATTTGTGATGCTAAATCTATTTCAATACCAAAATCATTGACACTCAATTTAAGTTTATTAACAACACTTCTGTGTAGGATTTTTAACCCACAATGTACGTCACTCAAAGATTGAGAAAAAAATATATTAAAAATTAAAGAATTTATTTTGCCAATTAAACTATTAAAAAAATAATTATTTTTTTTAAGTTTTCCAGATAAATATCTGCTTCCAAATATACATTTAATTTCTTTGTTAAGTTGAATCATTTGATACATCTCATGTGAGTCTTTAGTATCTAATTCTAAATCAGCATCTTGGAAAAGAATATATTCACCTGTTGAATTTTTTAATCCTGTTTGTAATGCTTTGCCCTTACCTGAATTTATATCTAGTCTAATTAATTTAAAATTAAATTTGTAACTGTTAGAGTCTTTAAATTCTTCTAAAATTTTTGTTGACTCATCTGTTGAGCCATCATCAATTATTATTACTTCAATTTTACTATTATCAAAGTATATTTTTAGTTCATCAAAAAGTTTTATTAGAAAATTTTCTTCGTTGTAGACAGGTATTAATATTGTTAAGTTTATATTATTCTCTTGGTGCATGTTTGTTTAATATTCTCTGAAGTGTTCGTCGATGCATTCTAAGCCTTCTTGCGGTTTCTGATACATTTCGATTACACTGTATAAACACTCTTTGAATATGTTCCCACCTAATTCTATCGGCAGTCATAGGATTTTCGGGTGGTGGGGGCAAAATTTCTTTAGAATTAGTCAGAGCGTCGTATATTTGATCTATTTCTGCAGGTTTTGGTAAATAATCTATGGCTCCTGATTTAATTGCTGCAACTGCAGTAGCTATATTGCCATAACCAGTTAGAAGTAAAGATTTAGTATTTGGGCTAATTTTTTGTATTTCTTTAATTAGTTCTAGTCCAGAACCATCTTCTAATCTCATATCAACTACAGCGTAGTCATAAATGCTATCGGTTACTTTATTAATAGATTCTTTGAAATTAGGGGATGAGTCAACATCAAATCCTTTTTTTTCCATAGATCTAGACAGTCTTTCTCTAAAAGGCAGATCATCATCAACGATCAGTAGTTTTTTGCTCATATCCTTAAGATAGAGTTATCAAGAGTAATTTCAACAAAAGCTCTATTATCTTTTGAGTTATAAAATTGTATTTTACCTCCCATATTTTCAATGAGGTTTTTTGCTATAAAAATCCCTAAACCCATCCCTTCATTATTCTTTGAAATGTAAGGTTCACCTAATTTGTCAATAATATCTTTTGGATAGCCTTTTCCATCATCAGAAATTTTTATAATAACATTTTTCATTTGATAGGTTAATTCTACTAAAACAATATTATTTGCATACAATATTGCATTTTGAATAATGTTGCCCAAAGCATACATAATTTCATCTTTGAAAATTATTTCTGGTTCATTCTTTTGAAAATTTTCAACTATTTTAAGTTTTTTATTTTTATTAAATTTATCAAAATTAATTTTAATTAAATCTGTTATTTTAACTTTTTCAAGAAATTTATCTTTTAATTTTAGAGGATTTTTTGATAATTTTTGAAGAATTTCCTTACACCTATCAGCTTGAGATTTTAGTAAAACAATATCTTTAAGTATGCTTTTATCTGCTTGTAATTTTTTATCTTTAAGTAAGTCATTTAAAATTAAAAAAATAGTATTTAGTGGAGTGCCCATTTCATGTGCGGCAGCAGCACTAAGTGAACCAACTTCTGTAATCTTTTTTTGGTTTAAAATTTGAAGTTTAGATACGGATAAAGCATTTGAAATTTTTCTTGAGGAACTAGCAAAAAGATAAGCATAAATTGCAATAAAAATAACAGTGATAATTAGAGAAGCAACAAGTCCAAATGTATAAATACGTGGTAAAATAAATTCATAAGTAAGACTTAATGGTATAAAATAAAAATTTAAAATCATTATTATAATTATTGATATCGATGAAAGAATTATAGTTAAGAGTGCCGGTAAATATGAAGCAGAAGTAATTACTGGTGCTAATATCAATATTGAAAAGGGATTTATTATTCCACCAGTTAAAAAAAGTAAAATGCCTAATTGTAATGTATCAAATAATAAATATGAAAAGGCTTTTATATTGCTTATGGTTTTATTTTTTCTTTCCTCTAGATATGAATAAAAATTTATAATTACAGAGAGAAAAATAACAAACAAGGCTTCAAAAAATGGTATTTCAATATTAATTACAAAAGAAGCAAATAATATTGCTATTAATTGACCAAATATTGCAATCCACCTAATTTTTATTAGATTTCCAAGTAAAATCGTATTCATTAATCTTAAATATCTAAATTAGCTACCTTTAGAGAGTTTTCAGAAATAAAAGTTTTTCGTTTATCTGTTTCATCGCCCATTAAATCTTTAAAAATATTCTCAGCATCTTGTATTATATTGATTTTAACAGTTAATAAAACTCTCTCATTTTGATCTAATGTTGTTTCCCATAACTGTTCCGGGTTCATTTCACCCAAACCTTTATATCTATTAATTTGAATACCTGTTTTACCAATATTCAAAATTGTATCAATTAAGTCCAAAGGTCCATAAATATTAAACTCTTCATTTTTATTTCTAATTATCCCAGCAACATTATTTTTATCAAGTCTGTAGAACTTTTCAGTCAAATCATGCTCAATTTTTACAAGTTCTTTACTTTCTGGAGTAACAGCGAAGTCTTCGTTAATTATATGTTTTTGTGTAAAGCCCCTTAATTTTCTCTCTACTTTAAATGAATTATTTTCAAATTTAACAAACCAATTTTTTTCACCCTCTTGAGAAATTTTATTAAGTCTTTTTTGTAATTCATCAGCTCTTTGTGGACCAGTTTTACTATCTTTTAAATTTGTTAAATTAAGGCCTTGTATTATTGATGCGTGTTCTATTATTTGTTTATTATCTATTCTTCTTAGTAGTGGGTAAATAAATTTCTTAGCTTTTTTTGATAGAAGTATTAGTTCCTTAAGATCTTTGCCTGCAATAGAGTCATAGCCATTAGTAGTATTGGGAATATCTAGTGTTGAATTTTTTAGACCTTCTTCTATTAAGTATTGTTCTAAATCATTTTCATCTTTTTTATAAACAGTTGAGTTGCCTTTTTTTATTCTAAATAAAGGAGGCTGAGCAATATATAATCTACCTGTGTCAATTATTGGTCTCATATGTCTATAAAAAAAAGTAAGCAGAAGTGTTCTGATATGACTTCCATCAACATCAGCATCAGTCATAATTATTATTTTATGGTATCTCATTTTATTTATGTCAAATTCTCCATCGATTTTAGTTTCGTCATCTTCTGCTGATGGATTTCCAACTCCTGCACCAATTGCTGTTATGAGAGCTCCTATCTCATTACTTGTTAAAACCTGTTTTTTATTAGCTCTCTCTACATTTAATATTTTACCTCTTAATGGTAATATAGCCTGATTTTTTCTATCTCTACCTTGCTTTGCAGATCCTCCTGCTGAGTCACCTTCAACAATAAACAGTTCAGAAAGTTCTGGATTTTTTTCTTGGCAGTCAGCAAGTTTACCAGGCAAAGATGTATTTTCTAATCCTGTTTTTCTTCTTGTAAGTTCTCTAGCTTTTCTTGCTGCCTCTCTTGCGTTAGAAGCCTCGACTATCTTATCTATAACTTTTTTGATTTCAGATGGATTCTCTTCAATCCATTGCTCAATTTTATCTAAACTAATAGACTCAATAACTGGTCTGACTTCTGAAGAAACTAGTTTATCCTTAGTTTGACTTGAAAACTTTGGATCTGGAAGTTTTACTGAAATTATACACGTAAGGCCTTCTCGTGCATCATCTCCTGTAATATTACTTGAATTTTTTGTATTTTTATTAACATAGTTTACTATTGATCTTGTTAAAGCTCCTCTAAATCCTGCAAGATGGGTACCTCCATCCCTTTGAACAATGTTATTTGTAAAGCAAATAGTATTTTCATGATAACTGTCTGTCCACTGCAAAGAACATTCGATTGAAATATTATTTTTTTCGCCGTTAAATGATATAGGTTGATTATGGATAACATTTTTTCCTTCGTTTAAAAATTTTACATATTCTTTAATACCCCCATCATATTTAAATTTTATATTAATTTCTTCTGATAATCTTTTATCAATAAGATTTATACTTACACCTGTATTTAGAAAAGCTAATTCTCTCAGTCTTTTTTCGATTGTTTTAAAGTTGAAGTCTATATTCTTAAAAATGTCTGTTGTAGGTAGAAAAGTTATTTTAGTACCAGTAAAATAATTATTTTCAATTTTATTTGATGTTCCTATTATGTTTAACTCTTTAATAACTGATCCATTACTAAATTCAATGTTGTAAATCTTGCCATCTCTATTTATTTCTAGACTTAGTAACTCTGATAAAGCATTTACTACTGAAACACCAACGCCATGAAGTCCTCCAGAAACTTTGTAACTATTTTGATCAAATTTACCACCTGCATGTAATTCAGTCATTATGAGTTGTGCTGCAGGTATTTTCTCTGTTTTATGCAAATCAACAGGTATTCCTCTGCCATTATCACTTATTGTAACAGTACCATCTGAATTAAGAACGACAAGAATGTTATCGCAGTAACCAGCCAAAGCTTCATCAATTGAATTATCAAGAACTTCATAAATCATCTGATGAAGGCCAGATCCATCATCAGTATCTCCAATATACATTCCAGGTCTTTTTCTAACTGCCTCTAATCCTTTTAAAACTTTGATGGAGTCGGATGAATATTCAGTATTCATAGTTCACTTATATTATAAAAATTTGATTTTGTTGATATAAAAGAAAATAAAGATTTTTCTGTGCCAGTGAGAAAAAACTGAATGTCAAATTGATCTGTCATCTCTAAAAGTATTTGGCGATTAACAGAGTCTAAATGAGAACATATTTCATCAAATAATAGAATTGGTTTTATATTCTTAATATTTATCAAGTAGTTACATTGAGCTATTAATATCATTAAAACAAGGGTTTTTTGCTGACCTGTAGATAATTGTGAAGCTTCAATTTTACCATTTATTAAAACCAAAAAATCAGACTTATGGGGGCCAATTTTAGCTCCCCCAAATTGTTTATCATGATCTCTAGAATTTTTTAATTTAGTTAAATATTTTTGATTATCTAAATCAGAATCGTAAAAACTATCTTTTATTATTATTTTAGAGTCATAGGGATATTGTTTTTTGTTATTTAGTAAACTTAAATTATCATTAATTATATCAACTTGATTTGATCTTATTTTGTATATTTCTAGTCCAATTTTCGATATCTCTTTCTCTATTGCTTCGATCCAACTTTGATCATAATTATATTTCTGTAATAACTTACTTCTTTCTAGTATATTTTTTTTATATTTATTTATTGTTTTATTATAGTTGCTATTTCCTGCAAAAATTAATTTATCAATAAAGTTTCTCCTGTATGATGGTGACGTAACAAATAATCTTTCCATTTCTGGCAGAAAATATAGAAAAGAAAGTGATGAATTTAAAAATTCTAAAGACTCTTTTGAAGTGTCATCATTAACACTAGATATCTTTTTTAATTTATCTTGTACAAATTTACAATTAATTTTAATATCAATTATTTTATCTTCTTTAATAAATTCACTATTTATAAAAAACTCTTTTTCATTTTTATAAATTAAATTTAACAAATTTGCATTTCTAAATCCTCTGCCTTTGCCAAGAATTGATAAACTCTCTAAAATGTTAGTTTTTCCTGATCCATTTTTACCAAATAAAATATTGCATTTGTTATTAAAAGAAATTTTGCAAGATTTGAAATTTCTATAATTGTTGAGTGATATTTTTTTTAATATTCCCAATTTTATCTAAACTCTCATTGGCATAAGAACATATACAAGATTAGAATTAGAATTTTCTTGTGCTATAATTGGAGAAGATCCATCTTTAAATTTAATTGTGATTGTTTGATCTTCTAAATTATTTACCATATCCATTATATATTTAGCATTAAATCCAATTTCGAATTCATCTCCATCATAATTTAATTGAATGTCTTCAGTTGCTGTGCTGTTTTCAGTATTTGTAGTATTAAGGTTAATGATATTTTTTAGAAGCTTAAACTTTATTACTGGACTCTTTTCATTAGATATAGTGCTAACTCTGTCAACTGCTGAAAGTAGCTTTTCTCTATTTACCTCAAGTGAATTAACATTATTCTCTGGAATTACTCTTTTATAGTCTGGAAAACTTCCATCTATCAATTTAGATATGAATATCAAATTTCCAACAAGAAAAATAATCTTATTTGTGCTTAAGACAATTTCTATATCTTGATCTATTTCAGATAATAGTTTTGTTAATTCATATATTGTTTTCTTAGGTATAATAACACCAGACAAGTTATCTATATCTTGATCTATGTTGTGACTAAATTTGGCAAGACGGTGTCCATCTGTACCGACAAGAGTTAAGACAGAATTATTATTTTCTTTATTTATATTAAAATAAAGACCATTAAGAAAATATCTAGTTTCTTCATTTGAAATTGCAAATTTAGTCTTACTAATTAACTTGAAGAGAACTTGTGAGTTTATTCTCAAATTAACACCTTCATTATTTTGCTCTATAATAGGAAAGTCTTCTTTTGGGAGACAAGCAAGTGAAAATCTTGATCCACTTGCTCTAAGAGTTAATAAATTTCCATTATTTGAGATAACTTCAATTTCAGCATCATCATCTAGTTTTCTTACAATATCATAAAATATTTGAGAATTTATGGTTGTAGAACCCTCTTCTAGAATCTTGCAATCTAATTTTTCAACTATTGAAATATCCATATCTGTTGAGGATAATGTAAGATTATTATTTTCTGCTTCAATTAATATATTTGACAATATGGGTAGAGAGTTTTTTTTATCAACAATACCTTGTAAATGTGAGAGACTTTTATATATCTTAAATTTCTCGATCTGGAACTTCATAATTTAATATATGATATATTATTTTAAGAATCTATAAGTCTTTTTAATAATTCCAAGTCTTCATTAAAATTAACGTCAGAAAGTTTTAATTCTTCTATCTTTTTAACAGCATGCATTACTGTTGTGTGATCACGACCACCAAATTTCCTTCCAATTTCAGGAAGTGATCTTGAGGTAATTGATTTAGCTAGGTACATAGCAATTTGTCTAGGTCTGGCAACCGATCTAGATCTTCTAGGTGAATGCATATCGGTAATTCTAATATTGAAATGCTCTGCAACTTTTTTTTGAATTTCTTCAATTGTTATTTTTTTATTTGATGATTTAAGTAAGTCTTGAAGAACTAATTGAGCAGTTTCTACAGTAATAGGTGTACCTACTAATGTTCCATGGGCTACAAGTCTATTTAATGCACCTTCCATCTCTCTTACATTAGATATTATACGATGAGATAGAAACTCTAATACTTTTGGTGGTATCTCAACCCCTCTTTTTTGTGCTTTTTCTATTAATATACCTAATCTTAATTCATATGTTGTAGGATGAATATCTGCTACTAACCCACAACCAAGTCTAGACTTTAATCTTTCCTGAACGCCGTCTAAATCTGTAGGTGATTTATCAGCAGATATAACAATTTGTTTATTTTGCTCAATTAGAGCATTAAATGTATGAAAAAACTCTTCCTGAGTATTATCTTTTCCACTTATAAATTGAACATCATCTATCATTAAAACGTCTATAGATCTAAATTGTTCTTTAAAAGCTGAAGTATCCTTATATCGTAGTGCTCTCACAAACTGATACATGAATTTTTCAGCTGATAAATAAATAACCTTTCTATCTGGTTGTTGTTGTTTTATTTTCCATCCAATCGCATGCATAAGGTGAGTTTTTCCAAGTCCTACCCCTCCGCACAAAAAAAGTGGGTTAAATGTTATCTTGTTTGCCTCAGATACTCTTTGTGATGCAGCAAATGCCAATTCATTGGGTTTGCCAACAACAAAATTATCGAACGTGAATCGAGGATCCAAAGGAGCTCCAAACTCATTAGGATAGGTAGAGCTTTGGTTTGATCTAACATCAAGTGTAGACTTCCAATGATTATCTGTACTTTTTATTGTACGTGTTGTTCCTGGCACAATTCTTCCGCCATTTGGCTTAACTACAAATTTAATAACATCTATTGATTTAAGAAATTTTTTAGACTCGTTTTTTATTTTGTCTGAATAGTTGTTTACTATCCAATCCCTTAAGAATTTTGTTGGTACTGAAAAAGTAATTGCATTTCCTTCCTGTGAAACAAAACTTAAATGCTTTAACCAATTATTATAAGCAGTATCACCAACATTTTTTTTTAAATCTTTTTTTAGAGAGGACCAATTACTTTCGTCAAACGTACTAATTTTATTGTCCATTGTCCCCCTAATAGACGATTTTTATTTTACAGAATTTTACGCAAAAAACCGAAAGTCGCAAAACTCAATCACCAAAATAATTATGATAGTCAACACTCTTTAAGTATTTTTAGCAAGAAGAAAAGTGAAAAAATAAAAAAAAAAATTATTTTTTTGAAATTTGTTTTGATAAAGAGGATAACTTTCGGGATATGTATTCTTTTTTAAAAATCCCTTTTTTTACTGCTTTTGCCATTATTGAGTTGACAGCAGTAAAGGATTTTTGGATTTCCTCCTCATTTTTTGCTTCTAGGGAGATATTAAATTTATTTAGAGCAGTTCTAAATTTAGATAGATATTGAGAATTGACCAAATTTCTGACTTTGTTCTGTCTTGATCTTTTTTTAGCTGAAGCGTGATTAGCCATAGAGACGCTATAAATTTAAAATTAATTAAGTCAATTAATATTTATTTATATATCATTTATTATTTTGAATGTTAGGGACATAAAATGTTGATCGGCCATATTGAACTATCTTAATTACCCTATATTTGCCTATAAACATACCCTCCTTACCATAAACTTTAAAATTTGATTGAAAATTTCCTAATGTACCATCAGAAGATCTATAATCTCTTATAGAAGAACCACCATGCATTATGGCTTTTTTAAGTATTTTACGAATTGAAAAAATTAGTTTGATTATGTGACTAATTTTTAGATCTTTTCCTGAAGTTAAAGGTGAAATTTTAGCATCAAATAATATTTCTGAAGCATATATATTTCCAATTCCAGATATAATTTTTTGATTCAACAAAATTTGTTTAATTGGGACTTCAGATCTAGAGACCTTTTTATCTAAATATTTACTATTTAATTTTTTACTTAAGGCATCTATTCCCAAATTAAGTATGTAATTCTTCTTCATTAAAGAAATTGTTTTTACTATATCTATAAAACCAAATTTTCTAGGATCATTAAAGGTTAATATTTTTTTGTTATAAAAAACAACAATAAAATGATCATGTTTATCTCTGGTAAAGTCAAATTGGTCTATTTTTAGCCTACCCGACATACCTAGGTGTATTATAAGTGAATAATGGTTATCTAAATCTAAAATAATATATTTTGCAATTCTTCTAATATTAGATATTTTAGAATTTAATAATTTTTTTTTTAAACTATTGGGTATTTTAAAACGAAGTTTATTTGTATGAATATTTACTTTATTAATTTTTTGATTTCTTACTATCTCAAGACCTTTTATAGTGGTTTCAACTTCAGGTAATTCTGGCATAATGAAAAAAAATTATAATTTTGGTTATACAAAAGTAAATTCAAAACAAAAGACTAAACTTGTGCAAAATGTGTTTTCTAGTGTGGCTACCAACTATGACAAAATGAATGATTTAATGAGTTTAGGTATGCATAAATTATGGAAAAAAAGATTTGTAGAAATAATCGATGTCAAAAATAATGATATTGTTTTAGATGTAGGTTCAGGGTCGGGAGATATAGTTGATGAATTAATCAAACAAGACCTAAAAATGAAACTATATATGTTAGACCTGAATAAAGAAATGCTAAATCAAGGTAAAAAAAGGTTTAAAACAAAGAAGAATATAAGTTTCATTATTGGAAATGCAGAAAAATTAAATTTTAAAAATAATTTTTTTGATAAATACTTAATATCTTTTTGTCTAAGAAATGTGACTGAATATAAATTATCTATCAAGGAAGCTTATAGAGTTCTGAAGAGAGGTGGAAAATATTGTTGCTTAGAATTTAGTAATCCCAAATCATCACTAATTTCAAGTACTTACAATTTATATAAATCAAAATTATTACCAATATTAGGAGAAATTGTTGCAAACGATAGAGATGCATATAAATATCTTAGTGAGAGTATTGATTTATTTCCAAATCAAGAAGAGTTAACTAACTTATTGATTACGAGTGGTTTTGAAAAAGTTAATTCTATAAATCTTTTTAATGGTATTGTTGCTATTCACACTGGTTATAAAACCTAATGAATAAAATTTTATTTATAATAACTGGCTCAATTGCTTCTTCAAGGTCTAAAGATATTATGAAATTACTATATAATAATAAATTTCAAATTAGTTGTGTAGTAACTGAAGAAGCTAAAAAATACATAAATATAAAGGATTTACGAAATTATACAAAAAGTAGGCTATATACCGATAGATCTGAGAAGAATAATAAGATGTTACATATTAATCTATCTAGGAATAATGATATGATTTTTGTTTGTCCAGCTACCGCAAACTCAATTGCTAAATTTGCTAATGGATATGGAAATAATTTAGCATCTAATACTCTTCTTGCTTCAAATAAAAGAATTTTATTTGCCCCAGCAATGAATAGTCAAATGTGGGCAAATAAGACTAATCAAAAAAATGTAAAAATACTAAAAAAACAAGGTCATGAATTTATTGGACCAGAAATTGGAAACTTAAAATGTGGCGAGTTCGGCAAGGGTCGAATAAGCAACACAAAACAGATATACCAAAAAATCGTTAAAAATTTTAATCAATCAAATCTTTTTTATAATAAAAAATGTTTAGTAACTGCAGGAGCAACAATGGAAATGATTGACTCAGTAAGATACATTTCAAACAAATCATCAGGTAAACAAGGTTATGAAATTGCATCTCAGCTCGCTCTTAATGGAGCTAAAGTTATATTAATATCTGGTCCTACTAATTTGGATCCACCACCAAATATTAAATTTATTGAAATAAAGACTGCAGAAGAAATGTATAAAAAAATCATAAAAATCTCAAATATAGATTTTGGTTTTTTCACTGCTGCCGTTTCAGATTTTAAAAGTAAAAAAATAAGTAATTTTAAAATTAAAAAAAAGAACTCATTAAAACTAAATCTAATTAATAATATTGACATACTAAAAGAGATTGGAAATAGTAAAAATAAAAGACCTAAATTTTTAGTTGGGTTTGCCGCTGAAACAGGAAGTTTATCTTTAGCAAAAATTAAACTTAAAAATAAAAACTGTGATATGATTGTTTATAATAAAATAAGCAAAGATAATATGGTATTTGGATCTGATTATAATAAAATATCTATTGTTACAAAGAATAGAACAAAAATTTTTAAAAAAATGACAAAAATTAACTGTGCTAAGGAAATAATTAATTTCGCATATAATTTAAAAATAAATAATGAATAACTACACAGAAGCTGAATATGAAATTTTTAGTAGATTATTTATTTTAAAAGAATTTTCAGAAGAAAATTTAAACAAACTGTCTGATATTAATATTGGCATAGTAGGTATTGGCGGAATTGGATGCCCTTTGAGTCAATATTTAGTTAATTCTGGTATAAAAAAAATAACACTTGTGGATGGAGATATTATAGAAAAAAGCAATCTTAATAGACAAATATTATTTGATAATAATGATATAGGTAAGAAGAAAGTTAATGTTGCTAAAAAGAAATTAAACTTAATTAATAGTGATTGTAAAATTTATATTCTTGATAAAAATATTGATTTAACAAATCTCAGTTCTCTATCTAATTGCTCAATAATAGTAGATGCTACAGATGATTGGAAAACATCTAAAATTTTAAATGAATATTGTGTAAAAAATTCAATTAACTTTTTATATACATCTGTGGTTAAGCATGATTTGCAAATAATTTTGTTTAATAATGTAAAAGTAAAAGAGCATCTTTGTCTAAACTGTATATTTCCAAATAAAGATGAAATAGATTTGCCAAGATGTGAAACAGTAGGTATTTCTGGAATTTCAGCAGGTTTAGCTGGGTTAATTTCAGCACAAAAAATAATAAACTTTTATTTAAACTTATCAAAAGAAACGAATATATTGACAGTTTCTGATGGAAAAAAATTAACTATTGAAAATATTATTGTTAAAAGTAAACATGAATGTGATTTAAAATCAGTTTAGTTAATTGATAAATACAAAAAAAAGTTTAATTTAAATTATGAGACAAAATTCTTTTACTTATGATCAACTAATAGAATGTGCTAGAGGCATACTTTTTGGAGAAGGAAATGCACAACTGCCAATGCCTCCAATGTTAATGTTTGATAGAATTACATCAATAACAGAAGATGGGGGTGTATTTTCAAAAGGAGAGATTGTAGCTGAATTAGACATAAAAGATGATTTGTGGTTTTTTGATTGTCATTTTATAAATGATCCAGTTATGCCAGGATGCTTAGGTTTAGATGCAATGTGGCAATTGCTAGGCTTCTATCTTGGATGGCTTGGTCAACCTGGAAGAGGAAGAGCTTTGGGTGTAGGTGAGGTTAAATTTAGTGGTCAAGTACTTAAGACTGTAAAAAAAGTGACTTATCATATTTCATTAAAAAGACTTATATTAAGAAAGCTTATTCTAGGTGTTGGAGATGGTATTCTTAAAGCAGATGGTAAAACAATTTATGAAGCCAAAGATATGAAAGTTGGTTTATTTACAACCAATAATTAAAATGAAAAGAGTAGTTGTAACTGGTATTGGAATAGTTTCTTGTATTGGTAATAATCAAAATGAAGTTTTAGATAGTCTCAAAAATTTAAAATCAGGAATATCTAGCGCTAAAGAATATGAAGAGTTTTCTTTTAGAAGTCTTGTTCATGGAAAACCAAATATTGATATTCATGAAAATATTGATCGGAGATTACTTAGGTTTATGGGAGATGGTGCAGCCTTTAATTATATATCTATGAAAAATGCAATTGAAGACTCAGGTTTAGAGTTGTCTGATGTATCAAATGAAATGACAGGAATAATTGTAGGATCAGGAGGCCCATCTACTCAAAATTTATTTAAATCATCAGAAACCGGAAAAAATTTTGGTTCAAGAAAGATTGGGCCTTTTATGGTTCCAAGAGCAATGTCCAGCACAAATTCTGCAACTCTTGCAACTCCTTTTAAAATTAAAGGCGTAAATTATTCTATTACATCTGCTTGTTCAACAAGTTCTCACTGCATTGGTAATGCCTATGAGCTTATTCAAATGGGAAAGCAAAATATTGTTTTTGCAGGTGGTGGCGAAGAGTTACACTGGACACTATCAATTCTATTTGATGCAATGGGTGCACTATCCTCAAAATTTAATTCTACCCCAGAACTATCTTCCAGAGCATATGATGCAGATAGAGATGGTTTTGTAATTGCTGGAGGAGGTGGAACGCTAGTACTTGAAGAATTGGAACATGCAAAAGCTAGAGGTGCAAAGATATATGGTGAGCTAACTGGATATGGAGCAACATCAGATGGCTATGATATGGTACAACCATCAGGAGAAGGGGCGGAAAGATGTATGAAACAAGCCCTTAAAAATATTAATGGTGATATTGATTATATTAATACACATGGGACAAGTACACCTATTGGAGATGTAAAAGAATTAGAAGCAATCAAAAAAGTTTTTGATCAAAAAATTCCTAAACTGAGCTCAACAAAATCATTAACTGGACATTCTCTTGGAGCAACAGGAGTACATGAAGCTATTTACTGTTTGTTAATGATGGAAAATAACTTTATCAGTGGTTCTGCTAATATTGAAAAACTTGATGATAATGCCAAAAATTGTAATATCCTTTTGAAGACAGAACATAACGTAAATATTGAGAATGTAATGTCTAATAGTTTTGGTTTTGGTGGAACAAATGCAACCTTAGTGTTTTCAAAATATCATGCTTAAGGGAAAAAAGGGTCTGGTTTTTGGAATAGCAAACAATCACTCAATTGCATGGGGGATTTCACAACAGCTTGCTAAAAATGGTGCTGAATTAGCTATTGGTTATCAAAACGAATTATTATTTAAGAGAGTGAAGCCATTATCAGAAGAAATTAACTCAAAAATACTTATTGAATGTGATTTTAACAATGAAGAGTCAATTAATAATGCAGTATCAGTTATAAATAAAGAATGGGGCACAATTGATTTTATAGTTCATGCCGTAGCTTTTGCAGACAAAACAGAATTAAATGGAAGATATGTTGATACTTCAAAAGATAATTTTATCAACTGCTTAGATATATCATGTTATTCATTAACAAGTCTTACAAAAGCATTTGAACCTCTAATTAATCATGGGGGAAGCATTCTTACTCTTACATTTTATGGTTCAAATAAAGTGATACCCAATTATAACTTAATGGGAGTTGCGAAAGCAGCTTTGGAAACAAGCGTAAAATACTTAAGTGTAGATTTAGGAAACAAAAATATTAGAGTAAATGCTATATCAGCAGGACCAATGAGAACAATTGCCGGTGCGGCAATTAATAACGCTAGAGAAGTTTTTAAATTTACAGAAGAACATTCAGCTTTGAAAAGAAATGCCAAACTTGATGAAATTGGTAAATCAGCTTTGTATTTTATTAGCGATTTATCTTCAGCTATAACAGGTGAGGTACATTATGTAGATTGTGGATACAATATAATTGGTATGCCAAATAAATTTTAAATTTTCTCTAACAATTCTATTGGATTATCTGTAAAAATACTATCAACACCTAAATTAAAAAGTTCATTAGCTTCTATTAAACTAATGTTTTTATTCGCATAGGTAGTAATTAAAATATTATTTTTTTTTATTTTTTTAATAATTTCTGAAGATATAATATTTTTATTTAACCCACAAATTTTTAAATCATTATTTATTGAGATATTTATTAGGTCGTCAATATTATTTTCCTTAAAATCGTCTAATAAAAAACTGCGATTAGATTGAGGATAAAGTTTGGAAATTTCTAAAATAGATACTGGGTCAAAAGTTGAAAAAAAAATATCTATTTCTTTTATATTTTTGGTAATTTCATAAATTTTATAAATATTTGCTTTTTCAAAATTTTTATTTGGTTTTAATTCAATATTAAGATTTCTATTGCTATTGATACACAATGTTAAAATATCTTGTAATTTTGGAACAACAATATTTGTGTTTTTATTATAAAAAAATTTCCCTGCATCTAGTTTTTTAATATCATCATATAAATAATCTATTGCAAATCCATTTCCACTAGTTGTTCTATCTAAAGTATCATCATGCAATAGAATTGGCACTTCATCTTTAGAAATTTTTACATCAATTTCTACGAAACTTAAACCAATTTCAAAAGCTCTGATAATAGACTCAGCAGTATTTTCAGGACACAGATCTTTTACACCTCTGTGTCCAATTAATTTTGGTAATTTAATCGTTTTTTTCTGAGTCAACTGCTTTCATAGAAAGTTTTATTTTTCCTCTTGAGTCGATGTCCAGTACTTTTACTTTAACCACATCTCCTTCACTGATAACATCTTCAACTTTCTCTACTCTTTCATTTTTTAGTTGACTGATGTGAACAAGTCCATCAGTAGATCCCATGAAATTTACAAAAGCACCAAAGTCCATAATCTTTATAACTTTTCCTTCATAAATTTTTCCTATTTCTGGCTCTTCCACAATACCCTTAATCCAATCTAGTGCATCTTTACCAGATTTTTGATCAACAGCTGCAATGCTAACCAAACCTTCATCATTGATTTCAATTTTAGCACCTGTTGTCTCAGATATTTCTCTGATAACTGCACCACCTTTACCAATAACCTCTCTTATTTTATCTTTATTTATTTGAAGATTAGTTATCGTTGGTGCGTACTGTGAAATTGATTGATTTGGTTTATCAATTGCTTTTGCCATCTCACCAAGTATGTGGAAACGGCCTTCTTTAGCTTGAGCTAATGCTTCTTTCATAATCTCAGCTGTTATGCTTGTTATTTTAATATCCATTTGTAATGAAGTTATGCCTTCCGAAGTTCCAGCAACTTTAAAATCCATATCACCTAAATGATCTTCATCACCTAAAATATCTGACAAAATAACATATTTATCACCTTCTTTAATTAAACCCATTGCAATACCTGCTACTGATCTTTCTAAAGGGACTCCTGCATCCATTAAAGACATTGAAGTACCACAAACAGTTGCCATAGAACTAGAGCCATTTGACTCTGTGATTTCTGATACAACTCTATAAGTGTAAGGAAATTTTTCTTTTGATGGTAGCATTGGATGAATAGCTCTCCAAGCTAACTTGCCATGACCTATTTCTCTTCTACTTGTAGACCCTACTCTTCCTACTTCACCTACTGAATAAGGTGGAAAATTGTAATGAAGCATAAAGTTCTCAGTATATTCTCCATCGATAGCATCTATTCTCTGTTCATCTGTACCTGTGCCTAAAGTTGATACAACAATTGCTTGTGTTTCTCCTCTAGTAAATAGTGCAGAACCATGAGTTCTTTCAAGAATACCTGTTTCACATACAATAGGTCTAACAGTTTTTGTATCTCTTCCATCAATCCTATTTCCAGTATTTATAAGTTCACTTCTTACAATATCTTTTTCAACATTTTTAATTGCATCAGATAAAACAACTGACGAAATATTATCTGAAATAAATTTTTCATTAATTTCTGTCCTAATAGTATTTAGTTTTTCAGATCTATTCTGTTTTTCTATTACCTTATATGCTTCAATGAACTGCTTTCCATATTCTTCATAAATCTTTTTTGGTAAGTTTTTTAGTTCTTCATCTTTTTCTATAATTTTCCAAGGTTCCTTGGCAGCTTTTTTTGCTAGTGAAATAATAGCATCTATTACTGGTTTATAACTCTCCTGACCTAAAACAACAGCTTCTAACATTTGTTGTTCAGATAGTTCATGAGCTTCTGATTCAATCATCAGAACACCTTCTTTTGTTCCTGCAACTACAAGTTCAAGTTTCGAATTCGATATCTGCTCTTTGTTAGGATTGATAACAAATTCATTATCTATAAAACCAATTTTTATTGCTCCAAGAGGTCCTAAAAAAGGTAATCCAGATAATGTTAAAGCTGCACTTGCAGCCACCATTGCCACTATATCTGAGTCGTTCTCTTGGTCATGAGAAAGAACTGTACAAGTAACTTGTGTTTCATTTTTAAAATCTTTGTGAAATAATGGTCTAACAGGTCTATCAATTAATCTACAAACTAATGTTTCTTTTTCGGTTGGTCTTGCCTCACGTTTAAAAAAACCACCAGGAATTTTTCCTACTGAATAATATTTTTCCTGATAATTTACAGTTAATGGAAAGAAATCCATATCTGGATTTGCTTCCTTAGCTGCAACAACATTTGCCATTACTGTTGTTCCGCCATATGTTGCTATTACAGATGAGTCTGCTTGTCTAGCAATTTTTCCTGTTTCTAATTTCAGTATTCTTCCTGCCCATTCAACTTCTACATTTTTTATATTAAACATATTATATTTTTATCCTCTTTATTAACCTCTGATATTAAGTTTTTTTATTAATTCTAAATATTCAGAATTATTTTTTTTTGATAAGTAATTAAGTAATTTTTTTCTTTTATTAACTAATGCTACTAAACCTCTTTTAGAGTGGTTGTCTTTATTGTGAGTTTTAAAGTGTTCTGTTAAATTTTTAATTCTCTCGCTAATAACTGCAATCTGGATGCTTGTTGAACCAGTATCTTTGTCATTTTTTGCAAATTCATTAATTAGATTTTTTTTACTTTCTTTGTTTATCGACATCACTACTCCTATATTAAGATTTTATTTGGTTTGAACAAATTACCAACTAATTTGCCAATAGAGACTATGTCCCCCTTATTAGATAAAAAAACTAATTTTTTATCTAAAGATGTTGATTGTGATTTTATAAAGTTTTTATCATCAATCTTAATCGATCTTCCAAAAGATAAGTTTTTAATATCTTCGTTATCTACAATTTCATAAGCCAAGATGTCGTCCAGCATTGATATTGTTGATTTGATACAATTAATTTCTTTGTGCCTTTGACCTATTTTTAATAGATCGTCCAGCAAAATCGATCCATCTTTATGAAATTTTCCCACTTTTACTCTCTCTAATGACAATATATGTCCGAATGTGTTAAGTTTAATTGCAAGATCTCGAGCAAGGCTTCTTACATAAAACCCTTTGCCACACTCTATTTTAAATGAAGTATTTTTAATATTATGTTTTACAAGTTGTAAATTTTTAACAAAAACTTCCTTTGATTTAATTTCAAAACTTTTATTTTTTCTTACTAATTTGTAGGCCCTTTCACCATCTATTTTAACTGCAGAAACATTTGGAGGTACTTGTGGGAAAAGACCTATAAAATACTTCATCTTTTTTTTTATTTCCTCAGAAGTTGGTAAGATTTCAGAACTAAAAATTACTTTTCCTGCACTATCATCAGTTGATGTCTGAGATCCCCATTTAATAGTAAAGTTATAAACTTTTAAATTATCATTTATATATGGAATAAGTTTTGTGGCTTTACCCAGTGCTATTGGTAATACACCTTCGGCTAATGGATCTAAGGTGCCTGCATGGCCAATTTTTTTTATAGAGTATTTTTTTTTAATTTTATCTATAACTTTAAAAGAAGAAATATTTATTGGCTTGTAGACATTTATCCAACCTTGGATATCTCTCATTTTTTAATATCTCTTGTAACTTTTTTATTTAATAATAACTTTTCTATTTTTTCTGCCTCATCAAAAGTATCATCTAAAAAAAAATTTAATTTAGGTGTAAACTTAGATTTAATTTTAGCATTAGATAAATACTTCTGAAAAATAAATTTATTTTCTTTTAAGCTCTCTAAAATATTTGACTTATCTATACCACCTAATGGCATAAAATATATATTAGCAATTTTCAAATCTTTTGACATTTTGACCAAAGAAACTGTAATTGAGGTTGGTTTTATATTCTCATTATAAAAATCTTCCTTAAATAGACAATCACTTATCAATGTTCTTATCAATTCAGCATATCTAATCTGTCTCTGTGACTCCATAATTAAATTAATAAAATTATAGTTTTCTATTGGTGGAGACTTCTTCAAAGGTCTCTATAATATCACCTACTTTAATATCAGAATAATTATCTATCATTACTCCACATTCAAAACCCGTTTTAACTTCGGCAACTTCATCTTTAAATCTTTTAAGACTGCTTATATGGCCTTTATGAATTACAATATTGTCTCTCAATATTCTTATTTGGGACTTTCTTGAAATGAAACCTTCCTTAACCATACATCCGGCAATGTTTCCAACTTTTGAGATATTGAAAACTTCTCTAATTTCAACATTTCCAGTAATACTTTCTGAAATATCTGGTTTAAGTAATCCAGATAACAAATTTTTTACATCGTCTATTAATTCATAAATAATAGAATAATATTTTATATCTACACCATCTCTTTTAGCTACATCTCTGGCATGAGGTAAGGCCCTAACATTAAAGCCTACTATAAATCCATTACTTGATCCAGCAAGAGCAACGTCACTTTCTGTAATTGCGCCGACACCTTTAAATAAAACATTTACTTTTACTTCATCTGTAGACAACTTTAATATTGAGTTTTCGATTGCTTCAGCTGAGCCTTGTACATCAGTTTTAATTAAAACTGGTAAACTACTGGCTTCTCCTTTGTTTATTTGTGCAAACATTTCTTCAACATTAGATTTGGCTACAGTATTTTTTTGAATTTGAATTTTGCTTGCTCTGTATTCTGCTATATTCCTAGCAGTTGCTTCACTGTCAACAACTATAAAATCATCTCCTGCTAAAGGGTTGGAGTCAAAACCAAGAACTTCTACTGGAACAGATGGTCCTGCTTCTTTAATATTTTTTCCCTTATCATCAACCAAAGCTTTTACTTTACCCCACTCTGCGCCAGAAACAAATATATCACTTACTCTCAAAGTGCCTTTCTGAACTAAAACAGTCGCAACTGAACCTCTTCCTTTTTCAAGTTTAGATTCAATAATAACACCTCTAGCATCTCTGTTTGAATTTGCTTTCAAATCAAGTAAATCAGCCTGAAGGTGAATAGCTTCTTCTAACTTATCTAGATTTAAGCCCTTTAATGCAGACACTTCTATATCAAGAACTTCTCCACTTAATTTTTCTACAATAATCTCATGTGTTAATAGTTCATTTCTTACCTTGTCTGGATCTGAGTTTGCTAAATCAATTTTATTTATTGCAACTATAATAGGGACTTTTGCAGACTTTGCGTGTGCTATAGACTCGATAGTCTGAGGTTTTATTCCATCATCTGCTGCTACTACTAATACAATTATATCAGTTGTTTTAGATCCTCTTGCTCGCATATTAGTAAAAGCTGCATGGCCAGGAGTGTCTATAAAAGTAATTTTTTTATTATTGTTATTTATTTGGTAAGCACCAATATGCTGAGTTATGCCTCCAGCTTCACCTGAAACAATATTAGTTTTTCTAAATGCATCCAACAAACTTGTTTTTCCATGATCAACATGTCCCATTATGGTTACTACAGGTGGTCGTGATGACATAGATTTTTCATCATCGTCATAATCTTTTATTTCTTTTAAAATGTCGTCATCCTTAACTATACTAACTTTATGACCTAATTCCTCTGCAACTAATTGAGCTGTATCTGACTCTAATGATTGTGTTGCATTTGCCATTACACCTAATTTCATCAGCGTTTTAACTACATCAGCAGTTTTTTCAGCCATTCTGTTTGCTAATTCTTGAACTGTAATTATATCAGGTATTAAAACTTCTCTTGAAATTTTCGTTTCATCATTTTCAGCATTTGTTTTGAGTCTCTCTTTTTCCCTGGCTCTTTTTAACTTTGCAAGACTGGGAAATTTATCAAATTCTTGTTCCTCTTGCTCAAGAATTTTTTTTGCATCATATTTATTGAAATCGTCTTCAAGTGGTTTCAGTGTAGATTTTTTTGGTTGATTTTTTTTACTATCTACATTTTTTTTATTTTTGTTTTCAAAATTTTTTTTATTCGAAATACCTAAATTAGGTGATGATTGATTTAAATTTGGTCTTGGGGATCTTAAGCTTGAAGATCCTCTAAAATTAGATTGCGTAGTTGAAGAGCTTTTTTGTTGATTATTTTTATTTTTAAAAACAATCTGAATTGTTTTTTTGTTTCCACTAGCTCTTGATTTGTCTCCAGTTGGACCTAGATTTTTTCTGATCTGAAGCCTTCCAGTTGATGAGAGTTTTAGTGGCTTTTTTTTATTTCCTTTTTCTTTATCCAAAGTTAATCCTTAATTTTCTTCAGTAAACCAGTTTTCTCTAGCCTTCATAATCATTTTATTAGCAATATCTTCATCAATATCCAAGTTTCTTAAAATTCCTTCATCTTTATCCAATAACTCGAAAGTAGCTAAATCAGCAAAATCATTAATAGTTAATATTTTAGCTTTAGCCAGTTCTGCTAAAATATTATTGTTCATTCCTTCCAAATTTATAAGATTTTCATCTTTAATATTTTCTTTAATAATTTTAAGGTTTTCTTCTTCTTGATCTTTCATATAATTTTTAGCTCTATCGAGTATCTCTGAAGCTAAATCAGAGTCAAAACCTTCAATTTTTTCTATGTTTTCTAAAGTCTCTGAAGCAATTGAATCAATACTTGTATAACCATCTGTAACTAACAGTTGAGCTATTACATCTTCAACATCAAGTAAGTCAGATAAGAGAAGACTTTTTTCTTTGAATTCTAACTGTCTTCTTTCAGACTCTTCATCCTCAGTAAGAATATCGATTTCTAAATTAGTTAAATTTGACGCCAATTTAACATTTTGCCCTTTTCTACCAATTGCTAAGCTTAGTTGATCATCAGGAATTACTACTTCTACTTTGTTTTTTTCTTCATAAAGAAAAATCTTACTTACTTCTGCTGGAGCAAGTGCATTTGCTAGAAAAGTAGCTTGATTATCAGACCACGTTACAATATCAATTTTTTCTCCTTGTAATTCATTAACAACAGCTTGAACTCTTGAACCTCTCATCCCAACGCAAGCTCCGACTGGATCTATTGTAGAGTCCTCAGTAAAAACACTTATTTTAGCTCTTGATCCTGGATCTCTGGCAACACTTTTAACAACAATGACTCCCTCATATATTTCAGGAACTTCTTGAAAAAAAAGTTTTGATAAAAATTGAGGATGGGTTCTAGATAAAAATACTTGGTATCCTTTTAAGTCATTTTTTACTTCGTAAATGTATGCCCTAACCCTATCGCCATTTTTAAAAGCCTCTCTAGGAATTAATTCTTCCCTTTTGATAATTGCTTCACTTTTACCTAAATCTATTATTAAATTACCAAACTCAACTCTTTTTACTATTCCAACAGCTATTTCACCAACTTTATCCTTATATTCTTCATATTGGTTACTTTTATCTGCTTCTCTAACTTTTTGTATTATCACGCCCTTAGCATTTTGAGCAGCTACTCTTCCCAAATCTATAGGTGGGAGGTCCTTAATTATAAATTCACCAGTTGTTATGTTCTTATTGATTTGTTTAGCATCATCTAATAAAATTTGTTTTGCTTGTATTTCTTCTTCTATTTCATCAACTACTTCTCGATACGATTTTAATTGAATATCTCCTGTAGATCTGTCTATTGAGACTCTTACATCGATTTCTTGACCATATTTTACTCTAGCTGCCTTTTCAAGAGCCTGTTCCATGGCAGCAAAAACTGCGTCTTGATCAATATTTTTTTCTTGAGCTACATTAGATGCAACTTGCAGCATTTCTTCACGTATTACATTTATTTTTTTCTTTGCCATAATTTAAAAAAAAAGGTGGGATAACCCACCTTAATAACAAGTTTCATATATTAAAATTATATAAAAATACAAGCTTATATTTTTTTTAAAATAAATAATATTGGCTTTCTACCAGAAATAATTGCTTTTTTATAAAATTTTGTCTCAATATTTAAATAATCCTTAATAGAATAGTGTAATTTCATTTGATTTGACCAACAATACAAATCTTTTGTATCATAAATACATTTTAAAATAGCCTGAGTGTATGTCTCAGAATCTGTAGCAATATAAATAATTCCATCAAAATTTAAATAACTATAAATTTTTTTTAAAAAACTAGTAGTAATTAGTCTTCTTTTAAAATGTTTTTTTTTAGGCCAAGGATCAGGAAAGAAAATGTTTACTATTTCAAAATATTTTTTTTTTTCTAATTTATCTAAAATCTCATTAACGTTTGAGTCAAAAATAAAAACATTTTTTAAATTTTTTTGCTCAATTTTTTTTATTAAA
>CABYIF010000015.1 GCA_902518985.1 uncultured Alphaproteobacteria bacterium
TAATATTAATTTTTTGAAGTTTCTCATGATATGATCTCGCAATTTCTGCAGATGCTGTCGTATGATCAACAATTATCAAGCCTTCTTTGGCATTAGATAAAATGCCATTTTCTCCATCCATAACCTCAACAATATCTTCATCACGACCAACACACATAAAAACAATTTCTGCATTGAAACAAGCTTGATTTGGAGTCTTACCCATTAGACCATCATGTTCATCAACCCATCTTTTAGCTTTAGACTCTGTACGATTGAAAACTGTAACATTGTATCCATTTTTTTGTAAATGTCCTGCCATGGGATATCCCATTACACCTAGACCAACGAATGATACATTTTTAATACTCATATTAAACTCCTAATTTATTTAAAATTTGTAAATTAAACTCTTTTGAATTCCCAACAATTAAATTGTTATTTTTTTTAGAAAAATTGTAAGGCTGGTTATCAAAATCTATATCTGATCCTCCTGCTTCTCTAACAAATAATATGCCAGGAATATGATCCCAAGGAGACAATTTTGATAAAATAGCAAAGTTTCTTTGCCCTACTCCAATATCTAAATATTCAAATCCAATGCATCTATAAGAATTAACTTCTTTGAATTGATTTTTTAAATTTTGAATTGAGCCCCAATATTTTTCATCCCAATATTTAGTACTAATTGATCCTGTTGCTTTGTCTAAGCTATTTACACCTTTAGTTTTTACTTTTTTATTATTAAGATATGCCCCATCATTAAAAATTGCATGAGACATATTATTTTCTAATGGTTTGTAAATCCAAGAATATAATATTTGACTCTTTTTAGTCAAAGCAATCATTATAGCAAATTTGTTTCTACAATTAACAAAATTTGTTGTTCCATCTATTGGATCTACAGTCCAACAATAATTATCCTCTTGATATGCATTTAATATATTCTGATTACTTGCATATTCCTCTTCACCAACAAAACTTGAATTGGGAATAATCTTAAGAAGATTTTTCTTTAGTTCTTTTTCAGCGGCAATATCAGCAGAAGTTACTAGATCGGATCCATTCTTATATTTAATATCATCATCTTTAAGGTTTTGGTATTTTGGTAAGATTATATTCTTACTGATATTAAAACAAATATCCTGAATATCTTCAATTTTTAAATTATCCATGCATGCATGATTTAGAGTACATTTGTGCAAGTTTCAAAGTAATATTGCCAATTTTACCATTATTAATTTTCTTTTTATCAATTTTAAGTATTGGTGTGATAAAACTCCCAGAACTAGTTAGGAACACTTCATCAGCATTTAATAATTGCTTGTGAGTAAAACTTTTTTCTACCAGTTTAAGAGAAGTTTTTTTAATAATTTTTAAAATTGAAGTTCTTGTTACACCTCTTAAGATATCTGTGTTAGCTGGATGAGTTATTAAATTATTATTTTTAATTATCCAAATATTTGAAGAAGTTCCCTCAGTCACTTTACCATTTTGCAATAATATTGCTTCATAAGCTCTCGCTTTTTTTGCTTTGTTTGCTGCAATTATATTAGGAAGAAGATTTACTGTTTTAATATCTCTTCTTTTCCAACGCAAATCCTCATGTGTTATTGTATTTACGCCTTTAAAATCTTTACCTGGAAGATTAAAATTTTTATTTCGACTATAAATTATCAATGTTGGAATTAATTTATTTTCATACTTATGCTCTCTATATTGAACCCCACGGGTAATTTGTAGATAAATTATACCATTTGTAGTTTTATTTTTATTAAGTAAATTAAAAAAAATTTTTTTTAAACTACTTTGTTTAAATTTAAATTTTATATCAAGTTCTTTAAGAGAATATTGTAGTCTTTTTAAATGAAATTCTAAATCAATTAAATTACCATTTAAAACAGCAATTACTTCATAAACACTATCTGCAAACTGCAATCCTCTGTCTTCAACATGAATTTTGGCATTTTTAAAATCAACAAACTTATTATTTATGTAGGCAAAATTTGGCATTAATTTAAACTTTAGATAGTAATTTTTCTAATTTTTTTATGCAATTTGTTTCAGCAAAAAAAACAACATCATCATTTTCTTTAAATACTGTCTGACTATTTGGTATTATCACTTTTTTATCTCTTAGTATTGAGCCAATTCTAATACCTTTTGGTAAATTCAGTTCTTTCAAATTTTTATTACAAAGAATCGAGTCTGATTGAATATCTGCTTCTATAACTTCACCAAAACCATCACCAATAGAATAATCATTTCTTATCTTAACTCCCCTTACTTTCTCTAAAATTTTTGAGATAGTTATCATCTTAGGATCAATTGTCATATCTACTCCTATATTTGTAAGTAATGAAGAATATGTGCTATTATTAATTAATGTTAATGATGTTTCTGCCCCAGCTCTTTTTGCTAAAAGAGAAGATAAGATGTTTACTTCATCATCTTCGGTTACGGCGATACAATAACCAGCTTCAGAAATATTAACTTCTTCTAAGATTTGATTGTCTAAACCATCTCCATTTGTTACTGTTACATTTTCCAAATTTGATGCTAAATATTCGGCTCTATCTTTATTATTTTCAATTAGTTCAGTTTTAATATAGGTTTCAGAATTTTCAATTAATTGAGCAAGTGAAAAGCCAATATTTCCACCTCCAATAATTACAGCTTTTTTTGCTTGTAGTTCTTCATGACCAAATTCAATTAAAACATCTCTAAGATTTTCTGTCTCTACTACTAGAAATATTGAGTCATTTTTTTCAATTTTTGTTGAGGAATTAACAGTAAATTTTTTATCATCTCGAAATATGAACATTATATTCGCTAGATAATCAGGAAATTTTTGCGATAATTCTCTTACTGTAAGACCTGCATGTGCAAAATTATCCTCACATTTTAAGCCAATCAATTTTAATTTTTTATCTGATAATTCCAACATATCTATAGTACCGGGCGATATTAATCTTCTATAAAGCGATTTTGCTACTTCTTGTTCTGGGGAAATAATAGCATCAATAGGGAAATTATTATTGTTATATAAATTTTGCCATTGATCATGCAAATAATCTTGTTGCCTAATTCTTGCAATTTTTTTAGGAATTTCAAACAATGAATGTCCAATTTGACAAGTAACCATGTTTGTTTCATCACTTTTTGTTACTGCAATTAATATTTCACATTCTTTAGCTCCAGCATTTAACAACACTGATGGTAAACTAGGAATACCATTAATTGTTTTAACATCTAAATTATCTGATACCTTTGCTAATCTCTCACCAGACTCATCAACTACAGTAACTTCGAAGTTTTCTTTTGATAATTTATCAGCGATACTATAGCCAACATCACCTGCCCCACAAATAATTGTTTTCATTTATAATGTATTAATCAATCTTTATATTTAGAGATTTAATTTTTCTATAAAGCGCTGTTCTTTCCATACCTGTAAACTCTGAAACTTTTGACATATTACCATTAAATCTCTTTATTTGCGACACTAAATATTCTTTTTCAAATTCAGATCTCGCATCTTTTAGAGACAATTCAAGAGATTGGTTTGATGAAATAGTCGCAGTGTCATCACCCATCTGAAGTGCTAAATCGTCAACTTCTAATTCATATGGACTGTCTTTATCTTGATTTAAAATTAAACTTTTTTCTACATAATTGATCAATTGTGAAATATTTCCAGGCCAGTCATACATTTGCAATTTTGTTATTGCTGATTTTGAAAAAATAAAATTTTTTGAACTACCACTTATATTATTTAAATAATGATTTAATATTGGTAATATATCTTCTCTTCTTTCGATTAATGGTGAGGTTTTAATATTATCTGTTGATATTCTATCATATAACCTTTTTAAAAAATTACCTTTTTTCAATTTCAAATTTTATATTTTTCTCAGTAATGCTTATAAGTTTAAGGTTTAAATTTATATTTAAATTTTTGAAAAAATTAATATTTTCTAAAAAAAATAACAATTTTTTCTGAAAATTTATTGGCAAATTATCTATGTTTAATAAAATTAAAGTATTATTATTAGATCTTATAAACAAATTTTCATTTAGAGTTTCTTTTTTGTCAGAAAATAATTTCTCAAGTGCATCATTTGATAATTTTTGAAAATCAATAGAAACTGGAAGTTTTTCTTTAAATACTGATTTTTTATGTATTAAATTTGCTAGATGTTTTTTTCCAGTACCAAAATCTCCAGCTATTAATAATCTGGAATTAGATATTGATTGTTCTTGTGCTAATTTTGCTATTTTTTTTATAAAATTAGAATCACCAACCAGGGGAACATTGGGGACGACTATATTTTTTAAATCTTTGTTTTCATTAATTAATTGAGAACTTTCTATAGCTCTTTTTGTAAGTATTATTAGTTTATCACTGTTAAAAGGTTTTTCTAAGAAATCATAAGCACCATTTTTTATTGATTTAACGGCTAAATCAACAGTGCCGTGACCACTAATAATTATTATTGGTATTTTATTATCAATTGATTTGAATTCCTGTAATAATTCTATTCCATCTAATTTACTATTAGAGAGCCATACATCAAGAATTACTAAATTAGGCCTATTTTCTTGAAACTTTTTAATTGCTTCATCTGAATTTAAAGCACTAGAGACTAAATATTTTTCATCTTTTAAAATTTCTGAAATTAGAAAACAAATATCTTTTTCATCATCAATTATTAATACTTTATGCATTGTTATCAAATGTTATTAATGATGTTGTGCCTGCCATGTTTTTATTCTTTTCAATTTTTATTTTTCCTCCATGATCTTCTATTATTCTTTTTACAATTGAAAGTCCCAATCCAGTTCCTTTGCTTTTGGTTGTAAAATAAGGTTCAAAAATTTTAGATATCATTTTATCATCAATTCCAATACCATTATCCTTAATTTCAATTAAAATATTAAAATCATTACTATTGATTTTAACTTCAACAGATGGATTAGGTATTTTTTCAACAGCTTCAATTGAATTTTTAATTAAGTTGTTAAAACACCTAGAAATTTGTAGTTTATCAAATTGAAAAAAAATATCATTTTCAGTATTTAAAAAATTAAATTTTATATCTTTTCTTGAATTATAATATAGTAAATAAGAGTCCTCTAAACATTGGGAAAGATTATCTAATTTAATTTCTGCTTCTGGCATTCTTGCAAATGAAGAAAATTCATCTACCAATTTTCCTATATCGTCAACTTGTCTGGAAATTGTTTTTGTTAAAAGTGATATTTCGTCTTTTGAATAATTTCCATCATTAAATTTTTTTTCAATCCTTTCTGCTGACAATTTAATTGGAGTTAATGGATTTTTGACTTCATGCGCTATCTTTCTTGCAATATCACTCCATGCAGCATGTTTTTCTGCCAATATTAGAGATGTTGTATCATCTAATGCTACCACATAACCCTCGATTTCATTATCACTAATTTCTTTTATTACTCTTATATTAAAATTTCTTTGATCATCAAAAATTGTAAAATCATATTGAAAATTTAATAGTAATTTTTTTGATTTTTTGAAGTTATTTAAAATTTCATTCCATTCAGGAAAGACTTCTAAAAAACTTTTTTCAACAGTAAATGTTTTAGTTTTTTTGAATAAATTTGATACAGTTTTATTATGCAAGACTATATTAAAGTTCCTATCAAGAGACACAACACCAATGGTTAATAAGCTTAAGATAGCTTCAATAAAAATTCTTTTTTCTTCATCTTCATTACTTTTTGATATTAGTTGATTTTGTTTATTTTCAATCTCCGATATCATTTTATTATATGAACTTAGCAAAACTCTTATTTCGTCAAATTGATCTGTTTCACTGACCTTAGCATCAAAGCTTCCTTCAGATATTTTATTCGCTGATTGAATAAGATTCGAAATTGGTCTACTTAAATTACTAGCTAAATTAAAACCAATAAGTATAGCTACTAATATAAAGCATATAGAGAATAGAACAAAAATCATTGAATAAGTTACCTGAACTCCAGAACTTTCCTCCTCTTTAGATGTATAAATTCTAAAAGCTTCCTTTGTTGCCCCAATATGATCCCAAATATTTTCATTTAATTCACGATTAACTTGCATGTAAACATTATTTAAAAAATTAATTTTTTTATAGGCTGCTATAGAATTTTTATTTAATTGAAATATGTAAACTTGATTTTGATTTAAGAGACTGTAAGTATCTTTTGCTGGGTTTAAAAAATTTATATTATCTCTGTCTTTTAAACTTAAATAGATATTTCCATCATTGCTAAAAATGTAAATGCTAGAAATAGTTCTTAAATTAATAAATTCACTCAAGGCTCTTTGGATATTAGTAATATTTACTTCATTGTTATTAGATGATTGAAGTATTTCTCGCATAATCAATTGCGTATCTGAAATTAATTCTGCTTGAATTTCATTCTCATAATTTTTTGCAACTATATTTGAATTTACTACAGCATCTCTAACAGCATCTCCATACCAAGTTCTAAGTTCTAAATTAAAAAAAAGCGATGTTATAATAACAAGACCTATTGCAGGTCCTAAAGCCATTGCGGCAAAAAGATTAACAAATTTTATGTATAATCTTGACTCATCATAACTTTTCTTTCTTCTTACTAGTATTAATACTACTTGACGAATAATTATAGATATTAACAAAATAACAAATATAATGTCTGCTAATAAAAAATATTGTAGTCTTTGAGGATCTTTAACTAAGTCATTATTAGGTAGCATTAGGTAAAAAGTGATTGAAAAACTTACGAGAATTAGAAAAATCAAAAAATAAAATGAAATTTTACTTATATGAAAAGATTTTAAAAATTTTGATAGATTAAACACTTTTTGACTTTTGTTATTACTTAAAATTAATTTAAATATATATAAACATCATATAAATTAAAATTATGAAAAATGCACTTGTAATTCTAGCTGGAGGAAAAGGGAAGAGATTTGGTCAAAAAACTCCTAAGCAATTTTATAAAATTGGTAATAAAAGTATTTTAGATATCTTTTTTTCAAATTTAAAAAGCAGCCAATTTGAAGTAATTATACTTTCAATAGATAAAAAATATAGAAAAAAAGTAAAGCATAGTATGTTGGATAAATTTAAAAACTACAATATTTTTTTTTCAGAACCTGGGAAATCACGTCAACAATCTTCATATAATGCTCTTAAAAAATTAAATAATTTTAAAATTACAAATGTATTAATTCATGATGCAGTTAGGCCTTTTTGCTCAAATAAATTAATTGAAAAAATTTTATCAAAACTTAATAATAAAAATAATTGCATACCTTATATTCAATATAATGACAGGCAAATAATAAAATCTAATAAATTGGATACAAAGGCATTAAATATACAAACACCACAAGGGTTTAAATTTGATTTAATATATGATGCTCATAAAGAACTAAAAAATTATAGTTTTTCTGATGATGCTAGTTTACTTCAGCAATTAAAAAAGAAAATTTATTTGTTAAAAGGTGAAAAAACAAATATTAAAATAACCTACCCAGATGATCTAGTATATTTAAATATATTCTCTAAGCCTAAGATAAAAAGTGGTATTGGTTATGATATTCATCAAATTAATAAACGAACCAAAAAAGGTCTTAAATTATGTGGAGTCAAGATACCATTTTCAAAACTTATTGGGCACTCAGATGCTGACGTAGGTTTACACGCTATTTGTGATAGTATTTTTGGAGCTCTATCAATGAGAGACATAGGTTATCATTTTCCAAATACTAATAAAAAATGGAAAAATGTAGACTCATCTATATTTGTCATCTACTGCAGAGAAAAGTTATTAAATGAAGGCTTTAAAATAATAAACTTGGATATAAACATTATAGCTGAAAAACCAAAAATAGGTAATTATGTTGAAATTATGAAAAACAAAATTGGAAAATTACTACAAATAAATAAAAGTATAATATCTATTAAAGCTACAACAAATGAAAAAATAGGATTTATTGGAAATGGAGAGGGAATTGCAGCCGAAGCTGTAGTACAAATTTCGGATGAATACTTTTACTAATATATTTGTATCACTATTTTATTTTGGTTATTTTAAAAAATGGCCTGGTACTGTAGCTTCTATAGTTTCTATTATTATAATATTTCCAATTATAGAATTTAATATTGTATCTAAAATAATATTGATAATATTTTTTATTATAACTTTTACTCTATCTTTATTTTTAATAAATAAGTATTCAATAGATAATAAATCACATGACTCAAAGGAAATTGTAATTGATGAATTCCTTGGAGTTTTATTGATTTTTATATTCTATGAACATATTTACTATGTTAATACAATCGTAACATTATTATTAATATTTTTTTTATTTCGATTTTTTGATATATTAAAAATATTTCCAGCGAATATTATTGATAAAAAAATGAAAAATTCATTTGGTGTAATACTTGATGATATAGTGGCTTCAATATATACAATATTTGTTCTTTATTTAATTAATGTCTACAACTAAAAATACAATTTTGAAATTAATTAAAAAGAATATTTCGATTTCTACAGCAGAGTCATGTACAGGCGGTTTAATTGCTACTGCAATTACAAGGATTGCTGGTGCTTCTAAAATATTTTCTTCTGGCATAGTTTGTTATTCAAACAAGGCCAAAACTAAATATTTATCAATATCTAAAATAACTCTTATAAAATATGGAGCTGTAAGTTCAAATGTTGCTAGTGAGATGGTAAATAATTTATTTTTAAAAGAAAGAACAAATATTTGCATATCTACTACTGGTATAGCAGGACCAGGTGGTGGTAATAAAAAAAAGCCTGTTGGTTTAGTTTTTGTTGGAATTAAATTTCATGATAAAACCTATGTATTTCAAAAAAACTTTAAGGGGTCAAGATTAGAAATACAAAGAAAGACAAAGGAATTTGTATTTAAAAAGATAAATCAATTAATCTAAAATTTCATCAGCCCTTTCTTTAAAAGACTCGATCATTTTATTTTCAATTAACGGGTAAAAAGCTTCAGCAATTTTTTGATGAAAAAATCTTTTAAATTCAAATGTTACGTTAAAGCTAATTAGAGTTTTATTTTTATTTAATGATTTAAAAAGCCAACTTGTTTTGAGATCTTTTAATGGTCCTTCTATGTAAGTTGTTCTAATATTTAATTTTTTTTTATCAAATTCTATATGAGAACCAAATTTTTGAGGCATAAAATATTTATACCAAACAATCATATCAGCATAAATTTCTTTATTATTTTTTGAGTGTACTTTCATGGCCGAACACCAAGGAATAAAATATGGATAGCTTTCGATATCTAAAACAATTTCAAAAAGATCCTGTGCATTATGATCTACAATTTCTTCACGCAAAGATGATTTCATTGAATAGAATATAATTTATTTCTTCTTTTTTCTTGCATGATTTTAAAGTCATCTGATGCATGATAACTTGATCTTGTTAATGGAGAAGAGGCAACCATTAAAAATCCTTTTGCGTAAGCCATTTTTTTATAATCATCAAATTCTTTTGGTGTAATAAATTTTTCTAACTTAGCATGCTTTGGGGTAGGTGGAAGATATTGGCCAATAGTTATAAAATCTACATCTGCAGACCTAAGATCATCCATCACCTGATATATTTCTTCTTTAGTTTCTCCCAGACCAACCATTATGCCAGATTTAGTAAAAATATTTGGATTTTTGATTTTAATTTCATTTAATAAGTTAAGGCTTATAAAATACCTAGAACCTGGTCTTATTGAGGGATATAATCTAGGGACTGTTTCTAAATTATGATTGAAAACATCAGGAAGACTTTTTGAGAGTATCTCAATTGCTTCAGGTTTATTTTTAAAGTCTGGAGTTAAAATTTCTATAGTGCACTTTGGGTTTAAGTTTTTTATTGAGTCAATAACATTTATGAAATGCATAGCTCCTCCATCAACTAAATCATCTCTATCAACGCTGGTAATAACTACGTGCTGCAAATTTAGTTCTTTAACAGACTCGGCTATACGTATAGCTTCTCCATGATCTATGAACTGTGGCTTTCCTGTTTTTACATTACAAAAAGCGCAAGCTCTTGTACAAGTATCACCTAAAATCATAAATGTAGCATGTTTTTTTTGCCAACACTCAGCAATATTTGGACAAGCAGCTTCTTCGCAAACTGTTACTATTTTTTTATCTTTTAAAAGTTTGTCTGTTGATTTAAAAAATTTAGACGTAGGGGCTTTTACTCTAATCCATGAAGGTTTCTTAGGTATAGGATTTTCTTTGTTTTTTACTTTTTCTGGATGTCTATGATTTGCCATAATGCTTAAATAACTTCCATATCATTGCTATTCAACCAAATTTGGAAAGGATCTTCCAATATATCACTGAAATCTTTGAGTAATTTTGACGCAACTGCACCATCCAAAGCTCTATGATCAGCTGAAATAGTAGATTTCATTGTGTGACCAACTTCAATAGCACCACTAGTAATAACAGGTTTTTCTATTATTGATCCCACTGCAAAAATGCTTGATTGAGGTGGATTAATTATTGCTTGAAATTCTGTAATACCAAACATGCCTAAGTTTGAAATAGTTGTAGAACCCCCACTATATTCCTCAGGTAGTAATTTATTTTGATTAGCTTTTTTAACAAGAGATTTTACTTCTGATGAAATTTCAGCTAATCCTTTTTTATCTGCATCTTTAACTATAGGTGTAATCAATCCTTCTTTTAAAGCTACAGCAATTGCGATATCGATGTTTTTATATTGGTGAATTTTTCCATTTACCCAAGAAATATTTGTTTCTGGATTTTTGGCTATTGCCATTGCACAAGCTTTAACAATAAGATCATTAAAAGAGATTTTAACATCACTATTTAAATTAACTTTATTTCTTAAATTTATTAGCCTATCCATTCGTGTTTCAATAGTAAGATAAAAATGTGGAACTTCATTTTTTGTTTTAGTTGTTCTTTCAGCAATTATTTTTCTAATACTAGAAGGTTCAATTACAGAAATATTTTCATCATTAATTTGCAATTCAAAATTTTGGATATCTTTTTTTATTATCCTACCATCAGGGCCAGAGCCTTTTATTAAAGATAGATCAAGATTATTATCTCTTGAAAATTTTTTAACAAAAGGCGAAGCAATATTTATATTTTGATCAGCATTTAATTTTGTACTACTTTCTATTATTTGACTTTTATTTACTTCGGTATTTCTATGAATTTCTGCAGGGGCTTTAATTTTTTCATCATTCCTTACAGTTTTATCTTTATCATTATAATCTTCTAATTTTTCATCTTTATTGCCATTGATTAAAGCAATAACAGAATTAACAGCAATTTGTTTATCTGGTGTTGTATCAATTAAATGAGTAATTTTTCCCTCATCAACTGCCTCAACTTCCATTGTTGCTTTATCTGTTTCAATTTCGGCTAATATATCACCAGCTGAAACAGTGTCACCAATATTAACTAACCACTTATTTATTACACCCTCTGACATTGTAGGAGATAATGCAGGCATTAAAACTTTAATTGCCATTTATTTTATATAACTTACTTTTTTTGCAGCATCTATAATATCATCGACTTGAGGAAGATATAATTTCTCTAGGCTCTGTGAATAAGGCATTGGAACATCAGCACTATTAACTTTTAAAACTGGTGAATCTAAATAATCAAATGCATCCCTTTGAACAATATTTGTAATTTCAGAACCAACACTACCAAATGGCCAAGACTCCTCAACGGTAATTAGCCTGTTAGTTTTTTTAACTGAATTTATTACTGTTTCTGTGTCCAGTGGTCTTAAAGTTTGTAAATCAATAATTTCTGCATCTAAATTGTATTCATCTTTTAATCTTAACGCTGCTTCTTTTGATTTTTGCAACATAATGGAATAAGTTACAATTGTTAAATCTTTTCCTTCTTTTTCAATATTTGCTTTTCCAATTGGAATTGAAAAGTTAACATCATTATTAACAGAACCTTTTAGGCCATAAAGAATTTCATTTTCTAGAAAAATTACTGGATTTGGATCTGATATTGCTGACCTTAACAAACCTTTTGCGTTATAAGGAGTAGATGGTGCAATAACTTTTAAACCTGGCACTTGAGAATACCAAGAAGAAAAATCCTGGCTATGTTGCGCAGCAACCTGTGACGCTGCACCATTAGGTCCTCTGAAAACAATAGGACAATTAATTTGACCGCCAGACATGTAGAGTGTTTTTGCAGCAGAATTTATAATTTGATCAATTGCTTGCATAGAAAAATTAAAAGTCATAAATTCTAATATTGGTTTCAATCCCTTAAATGCAGCGCCAACTGCTAATCCAGTAAATCCATGTTCTGAAATAGGAGTATCTAATACCCTTTCTTTACCAAATTCTTCTAAAAGACCTTGAGTTACTTTATACGCACCCTGATACTCAGCAACTTCCTCTCCGAGTATGAAAACTTTATTATCTTTTCTCATTTCTTCAGCCATTGTGTCTCTAAGTGCTTGACGCATAGTAATTTCTTTTGAACTTAAGTTTGAATCTTCTTCTATTTTAGGCGATTGTGTAACAATTATATCATCTTTCTTAGTCTCAATTTTTTTCTCAATTTTTTCAATTTTCTTTTCTTCAATTACTTTTTCAATGATAACTTCTTTTTTTACTTCAACCTTTTCATTTGGATCACCAATAATAGCTATGGCTTTGTTTACTGGAATATTGACCTCTCCTTCTTTAAATAAAAGATCAAGAACAACACCTTCATCTACAGCTTCTACTTCCATTGTTGCTTTGTCTGTTTCAATTTCTGCAATCAAATCACCAGCTTTAACAGTGTCACCTTTTTTAATTAACCATTTAGACAAATTTCCTTCCGTCATTGTTGGAGATAGTGCAGGCATTAAAATTTCTGTACTCATAATTTACAAATATACATCCGTATAAAGCTCACTATCTTTTGGAAAAGAACTGTTAGTTGCAAATTCAGCTGCATTTTTAATTTCTTCTAAAGTTTCTATATTAATTTTTTGAATTTCTTTTTCTGTTGCAAATTTTTTTTTCAACATTTCAGATTTAACAATTTCTATAGGATCTGTTTCTTTATAGTTTTCTAGTTCTTCTTTAGTTCTGTATTTTGCAGGATCTGACATAGAATGACCTCTGTACCTATAGGTTTGAACTTCGATTATATAGGGACCGTTTCCCTCTCTTACATATTTTCCTGCTCTATCTGCTGCTTCAATTACTTTAAAAACATTCATGCCGTCAACTTTTTCACCAGGAATACCAAATGCCTCTCCCCTTTTATATAAATCAGGTCCGGCTGCAGCTCTGTCAACTGATGTTCCCATGCCATACTTATTATTTTCGATGATATAAAGAACAGGTAATTTCCATAATGCAGCAAGATTAAAAGCTTCAAAAACCTGACCGTTATTCATAGCTCCATCTCCAATATAAGTTCTGCAGATATTTTTTTGTTTATTATATTTATGCGTGAATGCTATACCTGTTCCAATTGGTACTTGAGCGCCTACAATACCATGCCCACCATAAAAATTATTTTCTTTGGAAAACATGTGCATTGAACCGCCTTTACCGGCAGAATATCCATCTGCTCTACCTGTCAACTCTGCCATAATACGTTTTGGATCTAGTCCTCTAGCAATCATGTGACCATGATCTCTATAAGTAGTTACAACTGAGTCATTTTTATCAATTGTCATTAAAATACCAACAACAACAGCTTCTTGGCCAATATACAAATGACAAAACCCCCCTATTTTACCCATACCGTAAAGTTGCGCTGCCCTCTCCTCAAACCTTCTAATTTTGAGCATGTAGGAATACATTTTAATATAATCTGCTTTTTTAAGTTTTTTCATTTGATATTCTTTAATTATAATTAGGTTGATTTTTTGTCAAATAAATCACTAATCCATAATTATAACTGTTTCATTTTCAGATGTAAATCCAGTAACTTTCCTAAATGTCTCATCTAAATAGTCTAAATCAATAGTATTTGGTTGTAATCTTTTAATCTTATCAAGATGAAGCTCATTTTCCTTTTTTAACATAATATGTTGCTCATTATATTGAGCATTAAGGTGTTTTAGACTAAAATATTTTAATATTCCCCTGTCACCATTTACAAGAAAATAAAGAAGATAAATAAATAAAAAAAAAGTAAACAAAAAAGATAAATAAAAATAAAATTTATTTTTTAAAACTAGAGATTTATTCATTTTTTAATACAAATAGCATATTTAAGATCGAAACTGTCAATTATTATTTAAGATTGTAGATCCAGCATAATTGGCCTTACCTTTTAATGCTTCTTCAATTCTTAGTAATTGATTATATTTTGCGGTTCTATCAGTTCTTGATAAAGATCCTGTTTTAATTTGACCTGCTGAGACTCCAACTGATAAATCAGCAATTGTAGTATCTTCAGTTTCACCAGAACGATGAGATATTATAGTAGTAAAATTATTTTCTTTAGCCAATTTAATTGATTCTAGAGTTTCTTTTAATGTACCTATTTGATTTACTTTAACTAAAATAGAATTGGCCGCGCCTTCTGAAATACCTTTTTGTAATCTTTTTTTATTTGTAACAAATAAATCATCGCCAACTAATTGAACTTTGTTTCCTATTGTTGAAGTTAAATTAGACCAACCATCCCAATCATCTTCTGACATACCGTCTTCAATAGAATAAATAGGATAGGCATTTACTAATTTCTCTAAATATTTAATCATCTCATCAGAGGACAATACAATTTTTTCTCCTTGTAAATCATATTTATTATTTTTATAAAATTCAGTTGAGGCAACATCAAGTGAGAGGTAAATATCTTTGCCAGGTTTAAAACCCGCATCCTCCACAGATTTCAAAACAGTTTCTATGACTTCGCTAGAACTATTTATATTAGGAGCAAATCCACCTTCGTCTCCAACATTAGTATTTAAGCCTCTAGATTTTAAAAGTGATTTTAATGAATGAAATATTTCACAACCAAATTGAAGTGCTTCAGAAAAATTATTTGCACCAATAGGAGCAATCATAAACTCTTGAATATCGACATCATTATCTGCATGTGAGCCGCCATTAATAATGTTCATCATTGGAACTGGAAGACTCATTGTGTGTTGTTTACCAAGAAAAGAATATAATTCATTACCTTCTGAAAAAGCTAAACATTTCGCAAAAGCTAGACTAGCAGCAAGCGTTGCATTCGCACCTAAATTTGATTTATTTTCAGTACCATCAAGTTGTATTAAAAAATCGTCAAAAGAAGAAATATCTTCAAATGATTTTCCAACTATTTCATTAGAAATAATATCATTGATATTTCCTACTGCTTTTAAAACTCCTCTACCATTGTATTTGGATTTATCATTATCTCTCAGCTCTAAAGCCTCATGCACTCCTGTAGATGCTCCACTTGGAACAGCAGCTCTTCCAAAGGTAGAATTTTCAAACTCTATATCACATTCAACGGTAGGATTCCCCCTACTGTCTATTATTTGTCTTGCTTTTATATTCGTTATTTTAGGCATTATTTTTCGCTATATCATCAAATTGTTTAAGTTGAATTAATAAATTTTTTAAATTTTTAATGTTAATCATGTTTGGTCCATCGCTTGGAGCATTATCTGGATCATTATGTGTTTCTAAAAATAAACCAGCTATACCGATAGATATGGCAGCTTTACATAAAGAAGGGATATGCTCTCTTTGACCGCCGCTTTTATCACCCATTCCTCCTGGTTGTTGAACAGAATGAGTTGCATCAAAAATTACAGGGTATTGATATTTTTTCATAATATCTAAACCTTTAAAATCATTTACAAGAGTATTGTAACCAAAAGTTGTTCCTCTTTCAGTTATCATTATGTTTTTATTATTTGTAGTTTCTATTTTGGTAAATATATTTTTTACATCAGTTGGAGATAAAAATTGTCCTTTTTTAACATTAACAATTTTATTTGTACTACCTGCAGCTAATAATAAATCTGTTTGACGGCATAGAAATGCGGGTATTTGGATAATATCAATAATACTATCTTTATTTAATAGATTACATTGATCCTCAGTATGGACATCAGTAAGTATTGGTAAATTAAAATTAGTTTTAATTTTTTCAAAGATTTTTAATGCATCATCGAGCTCAATGCCTCTATCACTTTTAATACTTGATCGATTTGCCTTATCAAAACTAGATTTAAAAATTAAATTAATACCAACATCATTACATATTTTGCTAAGTTCTTCCGCAATCATCAATGAGTGACTTTCATTTTCTATTACGCATGGACCTGCAATTAAAACAAATTGTGAGTCATTCGAGATAGAAAAATTTTCAAGATTAATATTAATCATTAATTGCAGCCTTTATAAATGAAACAAAAAGAGGATGAGGATCTAATGGTCTTGATTTTAACTCTGGATGAAATTGTACTCCTATAAACCATCTATGTTTTTTACTTTCAAGCACTTCGGGTAATAATCCATCAGGTGACATACCACTAAAATAATAACCTTTGTTTTCAAATTTTGATAGGAATTTTTGATTTACTTCATATCTATGTCTGTGTCTCTCACTAATTACTTTATTTTTATATATTGAAAAGATTTTAGAATTTTTTTTCAAAATAGCTTTATATGCACCAAGTCGCATTGTTCCGCCCTTTTCACTATTTTTGTCTCTTTTTTCGATCTTATTCTTATTTACCCATTCTGTCATTAATCCAACTACTGATTTAGTAGTTTTCTTAAATTCTGAAGAATGAGCATTTTTAATTTTTAAAACATTTTGTGCTATCTCAATAACTGCTAACTGCATTCCAAGGCATATTCCAAAAAAAGGAATATTGTTTAATCTTGCGTATTTGATAGCATTAATTTTGCCATTAATTCCACGAATACCAAAACCACCTGGAATCAGAATTCCGTCGCAGGCTTTTAATTTTTTAATTAAACTAATGTTGTTTTCTTTTTCAGAATTTATCCATTGAATATTTACATCAGCAGAATTTTCTATCCCTCCATGCACCAATGCTTCATTTAGTGATTTATAACTATCTTTAAGATTAGTATATTTTCCTACTACTGCGATTTTTACTTTATGTTTTCTTTTTTTAATTTTTTTTTGAAGATCAACCCAAGGTTTTAAATTTAGTGAGTGATTCTTTTGTTTATAACCTAATTGTTTAAGTAAAGCTTCATCTAAACCGTACTTAGAGTACAATGAAGGAACTTCATAAATTGATTTAGCATTTAATGCAGGAATAACAGATTCTTTTTTTACATTACAAAATAATGATATTTTTGAAATTGACTCCTTATCTATTGGTTGTTCGGATCTACACATAATAATATCAGGTTGAATACCAGCATTAAGTAGTTCTTTTACAGAATGTTGAGTAGGTTTTGTTTTTAACTCACCAGCTGAGCTTAAATATGGAATGTATGTCATATGTATCAATGCCGATGAAATACTTTTATCATTTCTAATTTGTCGAATTGCTTCTAAAAAAGGAAGTGACTCAATATCACCAACAGTTCCACCTATTTCATAAATAACAATATCTTCATTTTTAAGATCACTATTTATAAAAGATTTAATCTCATTTGTGACATGAGGAATAACCTGAATGGTTGAGCCAAGGTAATCTCCTTTTCTCTCTTTTAAAAGAACATTTGAATAAATTTTACCTGATGAAACACTATCAGATTGTTTTGCTGATTGATTTGTAAATCTTTCATAATGGCCAAGATCTAAATCAGTTTCTGCTCCATCATCAGTCACATAAACTTCCCCATGTTGGTATGGGCTCATAGTGCCTGGATCAACATTTAAGTATGGATCTAATTTTCTTATTCTAACTTTGAATTTTCGTGATTTAAGAAGTGTGGCAATTGCGGCAGAAGCAATACCTTTACCTAATGATGAGGCTACACCTCCCGTAATAAAAACATAATGCATTACGGAATACCCTGATACATAAGTGGGTTAGTTATAGCAAGAAAATATTAAATTATTATTCAGGGATTGATGGTTCTTGTGGAGCTTCTTCCTGATCTTCCATAGATGGAAGGGATTCTAGCACATTTTTATCTGATCCAATAGAAGCAGTAATTGTTAGCACTACACTCATAACCATAAACAATGTTGCTGTGATAGCTGTCAATCTTGATAGAAGATTGGCAGATCCTCGCGCTGACATCATTCCTCCAAATGTTCCCCCACCTAAACCTAATCCTTCATTGTCAGAGCCTTGCAATAAAACAAGTATAACTAAGGCTAATGCCAATATTAATTGTATCACGATTAGAGTAGTCATATATTTTGCTTATATTTATTAAGATATATTTATCAAGATATAATTGAGTTGAATTCATCAACTTTTAGAGAAGCTCCACCCACTAAACAGCCATCAACATTATTTAAACTATTAATATCATCAGAATTTGAAGCTTTTACTGAACCTCCGTAAAGAACTTTATAATTATTTAATTTAACATTTACAGTTTTTATAAATTTATGAACTTCTTCAATTTCATCTAAAGATGGAGTTAAGCCAGTTCCAATAGCCCATATAGGTTCATATGCTATAATTGTATTTTCATAGTTAGATGAAACTGGAATACTCTCTTTGATTTGCTTTTTTAACACTTCATTTGTTTTATTATTCTCTTTTTCTTCTAATGTTTCACCTATACAAATTATGGGAATAACATTATTTTCTATTAAATTTTTAGATTTTAAATTAATTATTTCATTTGATTCATTAAAATATTGCCTTCTCTCAGAATGACCAACCAAGCTAAATTGAATTTTAATATCATCTAACATTTTTGCAGATAATTCACCTGTAAATGCTCCTTCTTGATAGATTGAAACATCTTGTGCTCCAGAGAACAAGTTTTTATTATTAATTTCAAGCTTATTAAGAAATATGCTTGGGGAGCAAATTACTACACAATTATTTGGATTTAATACCAATTTTTGATAATATTGATTAATAAACTCCATATTTCCATTTAATTTCCAATTTGCCACTATAATTGAAGAAAAATTACCTAGTTTCAACATAATTACTTTTATTTATAGAAACTAATATTGTAGAAGCAATCAAAATTTTATGAGAGCATTGAATAAAGGTTGGATAGGTATTGCTTTGGTGATACTTTTTGGTTTGAGTTTATTCCTTTTTAGGGGCTCATCAAGGTATTCGAATCTTTTTAATTCAGATAACTTTGTTGCAAATATCTCTGGCACTCCTATTTCAACCACTCAATTTCTAAGATCTTTGGAAATGAATATTGGTCAATTTGCCCAAATGATTGGCGAAGATCTTAGTGGTGATCAAATTAGAGCTTTCCAAATTCATCAATTGGTTCTTCAAAATTTAGTAAACAATGCAATATTTGAAAACGAATTTGAAAATATTGATTTTATTTTAGATAAATCCACTATTGCAAGAAAAACAAAACAAAGATTTCCAAATCTTTACAATGCTAAAAATCAAATTAATGATGAAGCTTTAAATAGCTTTCTGAGACAACAAAGATTGAAAATAGAAGATTTGGTTAATATTATTCATTATGAAACGAGAGCAGTCGTATTTGATAATTTGTTATTTGAGAGAAACTACCCAAAAGAATTTTCTAATAAAATTAATTTATTTAATGAGCAAACAAGAAAAATAAACTTATTAAAAATACCATATGAAAATATTATTTTACCTAATTTTGAAAGTTCTGAAATAAATAAAAATAATTCTGAACTGATTAAATATTTTGAAGATAATTCATTTAATTACATGAGTGATGAGAGAAGGGATATATCTTATATTGTTATAAATAAAGACTCTTTCAAAAAAAATTACATTCCTGATGAAAATGAAGTTTTAGAATATTTTAATAATAATAAAAAAATATTTGATATCCCTGAAAAAAGATCTTTTAAACAATTCAATTTTAAATCAAAAATTGAAGCTGAAGATTTTAAACTAAAAATAAGTGGTTTATCAAATGAGGAAATAATTGAATATGCTAAAGAAAATAATATTAAATTAAATAATTTTGAAAATGTAAATAACAGTCAAGTCTTAACAGAACTATCTGAAGAAATTTTTTCACTTTATAAAGGTGAATTGTCAGAAATTATTGAAACAACATTAGCCCATCACTTAATTATATTAGATGAAATATCGCCAAAAAGAGAGTCAAAACTCAGTGAAGTTGATGAAGAAATTAAAACCACCCTTACAAATGTTAAGCTAAATAACTTTTATAATGATTTGAAATTAAAAATAAATGAACAAATTTTAAATGGCTTTTCAATGAAAGAAATATCTATTGAAAATAACTTATCTTTAATAGAAATTGATGAAACTATTCAAAATACTGAGGAAAAAGATGAATTGAGATCTGCAATTAGTGTGGCAGCTTTTTCTCAAAACAAAGATTTTATCAGCGATATCTTGGATTTTAATGATAATATATCTTTTATTGTAAATGTTAGAGAAATATATCCTTCTAAAATAAAAAAAATTGATGAAGTATTTAATAATTTATTGATTGATTTTATTAAATTTAAAAAATTAAACTTTGCACAAGATCAATTTGAGATTTCTAAAAATGACAGAAATTTAGATAAAATAAATAAAATATATAAACAAGAGATCGAAGAAATAAATTTAAATATAAACTCTGAAAATATATCAACAAAATTATTAAATAATATTTTTAAAGCTGAAATTAATTCCATAACATTTTCTTCTGATGAGAATCATGTTTATTTTGCTTCAATAAAAGATATAAAAATTCCTGATAAAACTAACACTTCAGATAAAATCAATTTATTATCCGAGTTAAAAAATGCATTTGGCAATGAGATCATTAAGACTAAAAATATTTCAATAAATGATGAATTAATAAATGGTCTTTTATCTCAATATAAATGAGTATAGAAAAAAAAACATTCATATCAAATTATAAAAAAGGTATTCCTCAATTATTAAAAAAAAATTTAATTGCAGATACTGAGACTCCTTTTTCATCACTGTTAAAAATTAATAAAGGTGAAAAATACTCTTTTCTTTTAGAGTCTGTTGAAGGAGGAAGCAAAAGAGGAAGATATTCGTTATTAGGTTGTGATCCAGACTTAATTTGGATTGTAAATAATGGAAAATCATCAATAAAATATTTAGGACATAATTATAGTTACAAACTTAACAATCACCCTCTTCAAGGATTAAGAGATTTAATCAATATATCAAAATTTAAAAATTCTCAGGATAATGTTCCTTATCCTAGTCTAGTTGGTTACTTGGGATATCCTATGATACAGTATATGGAAAATATAAAATTGAAAAATAGCGATAACATAAAAATTCCTGATGCAACTTTAATTAGACCCAGAATTGTAGCTGTATTTGATAATATTAAAGACATCATATCAATAATGACAGTTAGTTACCCAAGTAAAAAGATATTACCTGAACAAGCATTTAAAAAATCAAATTTACTTCTAAAAAAAACTATTAAAAAGTTAGAAAAAAGTATTTTAATATCAACAAATAAGAAAAGTATAAATACTAAACTTAATTTTAAATCTAATTTTAAAAAAGAAGAATTTTATAATGTTGTAAAAAAAGCAAAACAATACATTAAAGAAGGAGATATATTCCAAGTAGTGCCCTCTCAAAGATTTGAGACACATTATAAATTAAAAGCTATAGATTTGTATAGATCTCTTAGGCGTTTGAACCCATCTCCATATTTAGTTAATTTAAATTTTGATAAATTTGGAATTGTAGCCTCAAGCCCTGAATTAATGGTTCAACTCAGAAATAATAAGGTTACAATCAGACCAATTGCAGGGACAAGAAGAAGAGGGAAAGATACAAGCGAAGATATTTTGCTTTCAAAAGATTTACTAGCAGATCAAAAGGAGTTGGCAGAACATCTTATGCTCCTTGACTTAGGTAGAAACGATGTAGGAAGAGTTTCTAAAAAAGGATCAATTAAGGTTACTGAAAAAATGATAATAGAATATTATTCTCATGTAATGCATATTGTGTCTAATGTAGAAGGCACAATAAATCATAAACTAGATGCAATCGATGCTTTAATTGCTGGTTTTCCAGCAGGTACTGTATCAGGTGCACCTAAAATTAGAGCTATGGAAATAATAGAGGAACTTGAAAACATTAATAGAAGTTTTTATGCAGGTTGTATGGGTTATTTTGATTCAAATGGCGATATGGATACATGTATTAGTTTGAGAACAGGTTTAGTCAAAAATAATAAATTATATATTCAGGCTGGAGCTGGAATTGTTTATGACTCTATACCTAAAAATGAACATATTGAAATTCTTAATAAGGCAGGAGCTTTAATGGCTGCTGCTAAGGACTCCTATAAGTATTCAAAATGATTTTATTAATTGATAATTATGATAGTTTTACGTTTAACATTAAGCACTATCTATTAGATCTTAACGAAAAAGTTAAAGTAGTAAGAAATGATAATTATTCAATAAAAAAAATAAATAAATTAAAACCAAAAGCAGTTATCATTTCTCCTGGACCTTGCACACCGAACGAAGCTGGAATTTGCTTAAATACTGTTTCAGAATTGTATGCACAGACTCCAATTCTAGGAATTTGCTTAGGGCATCAAACTATTGGTCAAGCTTTTGGAGGCAAAATTGTAAAATGTAGTGAAATAATGCATGGTAAAATTGATAATATTTTTCATTTTGGACATTCTATTTTTAAAAATGTTGAAAAAAAGTTTCAGGCAACAAGATATCATTCATTAATTATTGAAAAAAAATCATTATCTAGAGATTTTAAAATAATCGCAGAAACAAAAAATAAAATAATAATGGGAATTGCTCATAAAAAATTCCCAATTTATGGATTACAATTTCATCCAGAAAGTATAGGTACAATTAGAGGTAAAACAATATTACGAAATTTTTTAAATATAATAAAATGATGGATCACATAACAATATTAAAAAAAATTTATAATAAAGAAAACTTAAATTCTGAGGAAAGTATTTTTATTTTTAATAAAATTATGAGTGGTGATTTAGATGATATTGAAATAACTTCAACTTTAATTAGCTTAAAAATGAAAGGTGAAACCTTGGAAGAAATTATTGGAGCTGCTCAAGTGATGAGACAAAAATCACTAAAAATAGAGTCTCCAAAAAACACAATAGATACTTGTGGAACAGGCGGAGATATGAAAGACACACTAAACATATCTACTAGTGCAGCTATAGTAGCAGCTAGCGCAGGAGTTAAAATTGCTAAACATGGCAATCGATCGGTTAGCTCAAAATCCGGATCTGCAGATATGCTTGAAAAATTGGGATACAAGATTTCAGCAAATATAAATGAATTAAAAGACTCTTTAATTAAAAAAAATTTTTGTTTTTTATTTGCTCAAAATCATCACTCAGCTATGAAAAATGTTATAAATGTAAGAAAAAAATTAGCTACAAGAACTATTTTTAATTTATTAGGACCTCTTACAAATCCTGCAAACGCTAAAAAACAGCTTTTAGGTGTTTATTCCAAAGATCTGGTCTCTATGCATTGTAATTGTCTAAAAGAATTAGGCTCGGAGAGAGCTATAGTTGCTCATGGATTAGATGGTTTAGATGAAATAAGTTTATCTGATAAAACATTTATTAATGAACTAAAAAATAATAAAATTTCAGAATATATATTTGACCCAACTGATTTCGGCTATGATTTTATTAATATAGAGGAAATAAAGGGGGGTGATCCTAGCTATAATGCAGAGTGTTTTAATAAAATGATTAATGGTGATTATAAATCATTTCAAAAAATAGTGGAAATAAATGCTGGATTTGTAATATATTTATCAAATTTAACAAATAATTTAAAAGATGGAATTAAATTTGCAAAAAAGATAATTGAAGATGGAACAACAAAGAAATTTGTTAATTTATTGATTAATGATTAATATTTTAGAAAAAATTTGTGATCATAAATTTAGAGAATTAGAAGAAATTAAATCAAGATGTTCTTTTAAAACTTTAGAAAAACTTTTATCTCCAAAACTTGAAAAGAGAGAGTTTAAAAACAAACTTATTTCTGCTAATATTAATAGAAATAACTTTATAATTGGTGAAATAAAGAAAAAAAGTCCTAGTGCAGGCGAGATAATAAAAAATTACATTCCTGAAGATTTAGCTATTAAATACGAAAGAGCAGGAGTTGGTGCAATTTCAGTCTTAACAGAAACTAAATATTTCTTAGGAAATATTGAGCATCTTTCAATTGTAAAAAAAAAATCTAATTTACCTATTCTACGAAAAGATTTCATAATAGATGAATATCAAATTTTAGAAAGTAAGATTTATCAAGCAGATTGTATATTATTAATTTTATCAATATTATCTGATAAAAAGGCATTATCATTTATCAAGTTAGCTAATGAATTAAAACTTGATTGTATAATTGAAGTTCACAATCAAGAAGAACTTAATCGAGCTATAAAAATAAAGTATCCTATAATTGGTATTAATAACAGAAATCTTAAAACACTAGATATTAATCTTCAAAATTCTGTAAAACTTAACTCAAGTATATTAAATGATTTTACAATCATAGCAGAAAGTGGAATTAAAAATAACGAAGATATAAAAAATTTTAATAACCATGGTATTTACAATTTTTTAATTGGAGAAAGTTTGTTAAAATCAAATAATATAGAAAAAAAAATTGGAGATTTACTTAAAAAATGAATCATATTAATATAAAAGGTAACCCATACATAATTGATACATCTAATAAAAATATTACCCAAAGATTAGCTATAGCATCTGGAGAAGTAAAATTTGACAAAGAAACATATAAAAAAATTAAATCATTTAAATCTAAAAAGGGGAATATAGAAAAAACAGCTATAATTGCAGGTGTAATGGGTGCGAAAGAAACATCTAGGTTAATTCCACTTTGTCATAATATACAAATAAATCATGTAAACATTGATATTAGAAAAAATGAAAAAAATAACTCAATAATTATAGAGGCAACAGTTAAAACTAATGCAAATACAGGTGTAGAAATGGAGGCCCTAACAGCTGTAACTGTTAGTTGCTTAACTATTTACGATATGTGTAAATATTTAAATAAAAAGATTGAAATTAAAAATATAAAGCTTTTGAAAAAAACTGGTGGAAAATCTAATATTTAAATAATTGAAATATAACGTTTTTTTTATTTTTTATTTGTAAAGTTTAAAAAGAACATATATAGAACATATATGCTTACACGTAAACAAAAAGAATTATTTGATTATCTAAAAGATTATATGACTAATAATCAAATTTCACCATCTTTTGAAGAAATGAAGTTGGCTGTAAATTTAAAATCAAAATCAGGAATTCATAGACTTATAACAAGTTTAGAACAAAGAGGATTTATAAAAAGATTGAAACATAGAGCTAGGGCAATGGAAATTGTTGAAAAAGTTAGTAATAATGGAGATTATTCATCAGAAAGCATAAATATCCCTCTAATAGGTACTATCGCAGCTGGTGAAGCTATAGAAGCTATAGAAAACGCTAATGACTTTATTTCCATTCCAACATCTATGACATCTCCAAATGCAAAATACTTCGGCCTAAAGGTTAAAGGTTTATCAATGATAGATGAAGGTATCTTTGATGGAGATATTGCCGTAATACGTAAAACAAATAATGTTGAAAATGGTAAAATTGCAGCTGTTTTAACCCATGATAATGAAGTAACTCTTAAAACGATAAAGTTTAGTAAAGATAAAGTTATACTAATACCTGCTAACCAGTCCTACAAATCTAAAGAATATAAATCTGGTGAAATTCAAGTACAGGGTACTTTATCTGGAATTATAAGAAAATATATTTAATAGTTGTCTTTACTTAAGATGACTAAACTAATTACTAGATTTGCACCCTCTCCTACTGGAAATCTTCATGTAGGAAGTGCCAGAACTGCTCTTTTAAACTTTATTATTAGTCAGCAAAGCAATGATTCAAAATTTTTCTTAAGAATTGAAGATACTGATCAACAAAGATCAAGTTCCAAATTTACTGAAAATATAGTTAATGGATTAAAATGGCTTGGTATTGAATGGGATGATGATATTCAGATTCAATCCAAACGAATAAAAAGACATAAAGAAATAGCTAATAAATTACTAGAAAATAATTCAGCTTACAAATGTATTTGCTCAGAAGAAAAGTTATTTAAAAAGAGAGAAATAATTAAAAAAAATAAACAGTCCTCAAAAAAAATTTGTACTGATTGTAAAAATAATATTGAGGTTCAAAATTTGTCTGAAGGATTTGTTGTTAGAATAAAATTACCAAACGATGGTGAAATAACATTAAAAGATAAAATTCAAGGTAACATAGTAGTTAATAATAAGGAGTTGGATGATTTTATTATATTGAGAGAAGATAAAACACCTACATATATGCTTTCAGTTGTAGTTGATGATAATGACTTAGGTGTAAATTTAATAATAAGAGGAGATGATCATTTAAATAATGCTTTCAGACAATTATATATTTATAAATTTTTAAATTGGAATATTCCTGAATATGCTCATGTTCCTCTAATTCATGGTGATGACGGTTCTAAATTATCTAAAAGACACGGTGCTGTTGATATTTTAGATTTCAAAAGTGATGGATATTTGAAAGAAGCAATAATTAATAATCTTATTTTACTTGGTTGGTCACCTGGAAATAAAAATGAAATAATACAAATGGAAGAGATAATTAAATTTTTTAATATTGACAAATTATCAAAATCATCAAGTATTTTTAGTTATAAAAAATTAAATTTTTTTAATAATCATTATATGCGAATTGAAAATGGTCTTTTGGAATTTAATCAATACTGTGAAAAAAATAAAATACTAAAAATTCTAATGGAAGAGGACAAAGATAAGTTAAATAAAATTTTTCAAGTATATAAAAAAGATTTGGTAAATTTTGCTGAACTTGTAAAGATCGCAAATGTATATTTTGATAAAAGTTTTAAATATAATCAAAATGAAAAGTTAGGAGCGGAGTTTAAAGATTTTTTTAATGATTTTGTAAATAATATATCTAATATTGAAAATTGGACCAGAGATGAAATTCAAAAAAGCATAGAGAATTTTATAGGGATTAAAAATATTAAATTTCCAATATTAGGTAAACCTGTGAGATATTTATTGATTAATTCCTTTAATGGGCCTTCAATTTCTGATATTTTTGTAATATTAGGCAAAAAAGACTCAATAGATCGGCTAAACCAATATATAGATCAATCATAAATAAATATGGCAGATTACGAAGATAAAACTACTGATAATAAACAATTTACCTTGTTTAATAATGAAACGGGTAAATCCTATCAAATCCCAGTAATTAAGAGTAATGAGGGTCCAAATGTACTTGATATAAGAAAATTATATTCAGAAACTGGTCTTTTTACTTTTGACCCAGGGTTTACATCTACTGCTTCATGTGAGTCTGGGATAACTTATATTGATGGCAATAAGGGAATACTAAGACATAGAGGGTACGATATACACGAACTTGCGTCTAAAAGTGATTTCCTAGAGGTGTGCTATCTTCTATTGCATGGTGAACTTCCTTCAACTGAAGATAAACAAAAATTCAAAGACGTAATCACAAATCATACCATGCTTCATGAGCAATTAGTTTACCTTTACAGAGGTTTTAGAAGAGATGCTCATCCGATGGCAATTATGGTTGGCGTTGTTGGAGCGCTATCAGCTTTTTATCATGATAGTACAGATTTTTCTGATTTGAATCAAAGGATGATAGCTTGTCATAGATTAATAGCTAAAATTCCTACAATTGGTGCAATGGCCTATAAATATTCTATAGGACAACCTTTTGTTTATCCTAGAAATGATCTTTCATATGCAGAAAATTTTTTATATATGACATTTTCTGTGCCATCTGTTGATTTTAAAATTAGTCCAAAAATTGTTAGAGCAATGGATAGGTTTTTTATGTTGCACGCTGATCATGAACAGAATGCTTCAACATCAACAGTAAGACTAGCGGGATCATCTGGTGCAAATCCATTTGCTTGTATAGCGGCAGGAATTGCGTCACTTTGGGGACCAGCACATGGTGGTGCAAATGAAGCTGTTATAAAAATGTTAGAAGAAATCGGAGACGTTGCTAATATTCAAAAATTTATTGATAAAGCAAAAGATAAAAATGATCCATTTAGATTAATGGGTTTTGGCCATAGAGTCTATAAAAATTATGATCCAAGAGCAACTGTTATGAAAGAAAGTGCTCATGAGGTACTAATAGAATTAAATAAACAGGATGACCCACTTTTAAAAATTGCTATTGAACTTGAGAAAATTGCATTGAAAGATGAATATTTTATTGAAAAAAAATTATTTCCAAATGTGGATTTTTATTCAGGTATAATTCTCAAAGCTCTTGGTTTCCCAACTAGTATGTTTACAGTTTTATTTGCAATAGGAAGAACTGTTGGTTGGATATCTCAGTGGAAGGAAATGATTGAAGATCCAATTAACAAGATTGGCAGACCAAGGCAATTATATACAGGTTATAAAGCTAGAGAATATCAAGTAGAGTCTACAAGAGAGAAAAAATCAATTTTTAATTGGCTTTGGAAAAAATAATTAAATAAGAGATAATATCTTTTTTGCACTAATATCATAAGGACTTTCATTAGTTTCAATATAAGGCAAATAAGAATTAATATTTTTTATTTGATTATTTCTAAAATCTTCACTTTTTAATAATTTCTCAAATATTTCTTTTAAATTTCTATTTGTTAGTTGAGAATTAACAACTTCAGGTATAATCATTTTTTCACTTATTATATTTAACAAGCATGCGTTTTTAACTTTTACTAAATGTCTTAAAATAAGTTCAGTAGTAAAATTGAGTTTATATATAACAACTTGGGGAATATTTCTTTTTGCTATTTCCAGACTTGCTGTGCCAGAACAAGTAATACTTATGAAAACATCATCATAATATTTATCAAATAAATCTATTTCACTTGAAATAAATGTTACAGTTTTCCAATTTCTTGTCCGAAATTTAATAATATCGACTAAATGGGGTAAAGTTGGAATAAAAATATGATAATTGATTTTATTTGAACTAATATATTGCTCTAATTTATCAAAATAATCAAATAGTTTATTTATTTCATTCTCTCTACTGCCTAATAAAAAAGAAATGTATTTATAATTATTTTTTTTGATTCTTTTTTTTATATGAAAAACTGGATGTCCTATAAAGGTTGTATTTATTATTGGGTAATTAAAATAATTTTTTTCAAAATCAAATAATAAAAAAATTTCATCATATAATTTCGAAAATTTTATTGCCCTACTTGCTCTCCATGCCCAAACTGTGGGGGCCACTATTTGTATTATTTTTTTGGAAAATTGTTGCTTTCTAAGTTTTTTCACAAGGTTATAATTAAAGTCAGGTGAGTCAATACATATTATTAAATCATAATTTTTATTAAGGATTTTAGACTTTAAAGTACTAATCATCTTGATATATTTTCTTAAGGATAAAATTATTTCAATTAATCCGATAGATTTAAATTCCGAAATATCATAAAACTTATTAGTTAAAAATTTTTCTGATCGTTTTCCGCAAACACCATCTATCTCGATATCATTATGATTAATACGCTTTAATATATTAAAACAAATATTTTCACCTGATTGTTCAGTACAACAAACAAAAATTTTTTTCTTTTTCAATTTAAATCCACACTCGAAATAAATATTTTATTTTTATTTGCAAAATTAGTTACTTCTTGCTTATTTACAATAAGGCATTTATTTTTTTCTAAAAAAATACCTTCATAGTTATATTTTTTAATTTTTTTTAATGTATCTAATCCAATTAATGGAATATCAATTAAATTACTCTGGTTTTTTTTGGTAAATTTGATCAATATTCCTTTGTCGCCTTTCCTTTTACTAAAACTGCATCTTTCAATGAGATTATCGGTACCCTCAATAGCTTCTAATCCTAAAACTAATTGATTTTGAATAATCATAGATTGCCCAACATCAATTTTTTTAAAATGTTTATAAATTGATTTAGCTTTAATAAGATTTTTTTTTGCATATTTGGAGGGTTTTATTTTTGATAAATTATTTTCTATTGAGAAAAGTTCTGGGCAATATTTTGTCCAATTAAAAAATATAAAATTTTTCTCTTCTAAATACTTTTTTATTGAGACTAATAAATTATTATCACCTTTTTTTTCTAAAAAAAGTCTTTTAGCGAGTTTTATGGTTTCAATATCAAAACCTAAGTCATTAATACTAGGTCTTTTAATACTGCCAGCAAAAATTATTTTTTTTATATTATTTTTTTTTAAAGTATTTATGATTTTTTTAATTGATAATATGTTTATATCTATATAATTTTCTTTTTCGTAAATTTTCTTATCCTTTACTGAATTTAATAGTAAATAAGTTATATCAAACTTTTTACTAGCTAATGATTGACCAATATATATTGGTAAATTGCCGTCACCAGAAATCAATCCAATTTTATTCATTTTCTAAAATACATATACCTCTTTTAGGATTTGCCTTTATAAAATTAATAATTTCATCAATCTCGTTAATATTCAAATTTTCTGACTCAATTCTTATAATGTTATTTAATATCGTATCATTATCATTAAAAATATCTTTAATTTTTTTTGCTATATTACTTATTGAGTTATTATCTAAACCTTTTCTTTTCAGACCAATAAGATTTATACCTTTTAAGTTTTCTCTAATACCTAAATACAAACCATATGGAATTATATCCTTTTCAACTCCACTCATTCCTCCAATCATTGCATATTTACCTATTCTTACAAACTGGTGCACTGCTGAATTACCTCCAAGTATTGCATTATTGTCAACTTCAACATGACCGGCTAAAGTTGCATTATTGGCTAAAATTACATTTGAATTTATTATACAATCGTGAGCTATGTGTGAACCAACCATAAATAAACAATTATCTTTTATGACAGTTTTGAGTCCACCTCCCTTTGTTCCTGGATTAACAGTAACATTTTCTCTGAATTGATTATTATTACCGATTTCTAGATATGATATTTCATTTTCAAATTTTAAATCTTGTGGTTGAGATCCGATAGATGAGAATGGGAAGAAAGAATTATTATCTCCAATAGTTGTATTTCCAGTAATTGAAACATGGGATGTTAATTTATTATTTTTACCTATAATAACATTTTTACCAATATTACAAAAAGGTCCAATATAATTACTGTCATCTATTTGCACATTTTTTGATATTACTGAACTTGGATGTATCACAAAGCTTCTTTATGATATTAAATTATATTTTAAATAATCTATTTATTACAAATTATTACTTATATGTAATCATTGCTGAAAATTCAGCCTCACTTACTTTAACTCCATTCTTAAAGGCTATGCCATAGAATTTATAAACATCTCTTACACTATTCATAAATTTAACATCAAAACTTATCTCATCATTAGGTAAAACTGGTTTTCTAAATTTAGCCTTATTAACACTCATAAATAATACTGATTTTTCTCTAAATTTTCTAAGTTTATATGAGACAACAATACCGGCTGTCTGCGCCATTGCTTCTACAATTATCACACCTGGAACAATTGGATTATTTGGAAAATGACCTTTAAAAAAATATTCATTTTCATGAAATTTTTTAAAACTAATACCGCTCTCACCTTCTACTTTTATTTCACATTTATCGACAAATAAAAATGGCTCTCTATGAGGAATGAGTTCTTTAATTTCAGATGTATTTAATATCATTTTAATTTATTTACTTTAATTAATTCTTTTTTCCATTTATTAATATCTTTAGCTGGGAACCCTGCAACAATTTTATTATCAGGAATATTTTTAGTAACTCCACTTTTTGCTGCTATTGTTACATTATTACCAATTTCTATATGACCTGATATACCTGCCTGACCTCCAATTTTAACAGAATCTCCGATAGATGTACTTCCTGCAATGCCAACTTGAGCCGCTATAATAGCGTGTTTACCAATAATAACATTATGAGCAATCTGCACTAAATTATCTATTTGCGAATACTCACCAATTTGAGTTGAGTCAAAAACAGCTCGATCAATAGTAGTGTTTGAACCAATTGTTGAATTTTTTGAAATAATAACATTACCATGATGATAAATTTTTTTTTTACTTTTTTCATCAAAGCCAAAACCCGAACCCCCAATTCTAGCTCCAGATTGAATTTCACAATTTTCTTCTATTATTGAATTAGATATTGATACGTTATCATGAACTATACAATTTTTATTTATAAGAACATTTGGACCAATTCTAGTATTGGAGCCAATTTTTACCCCACTTTTAATTTCTGTATTATTATCAATATATGCAAAACAGTCAATTTGAACATTTCCATCAATTTTAGCATTTTTGTTTACATAGGTATTCTTTGATATTATTCCGTTTGAATTACTGAAATCAGTAAAAAAAAGATTGGATAGTGTTGCAAATACAAAATAAGGGTGTTCAACAATTATAGCCTTGCAGGAAACAGGTAGGTGACTAATATATTTCTCATTAATTAAACAAGCTTTTGCATTAGTATTTTTTAATAAATTTAAATATTTAATGTTAGACAAAAATGACAAGTCATTTTGATCTGCATTATTTAAGGAACTAATTTTATTAAATGTAGTATCTAAGTTGATGTCAGATTTTGCATTTATTGAATGCTTCTTAAGATAATTAATAATTTCTGAATATTTAATTTTTTTCAAAGTCAACAAAATCCAAGTTTAAATTAATTTTATTAAGTTCATTAGCAATTTCTGTCGTTATATTAATTGCATTTGAAGCAATTAGATAATTATTAGAATCTAAAACAATATCAACATTATTATTTTTAACATATTTTTCAATCAAAATAATTAATTCTTCTAAGATTATATTTCTAATTTTTACAACTTCACTATTATAATGATTGTTAAATTTATCAACTAAAGTGCTAAATTCATTTAAATTATTGTTATATTCTGCTATCATATTGTTAATTTCATTATCTTCTAAAATTAATTTTGAATTTTCAATTTCTTTTAAGAAGTCTTCAAGTTTATTTTCTAGATTTTTAAAATTATCTAAATATTTATTTTGATTAATTTCAATTTCTTTGATTGATTCAATATAAGTTTTATTTTCATTAATAATTTTTTCAATATTTATAACAACTATATTGGTAGCATTTAAATTAAATGATGAAAAAAATACTATTAAAATTACTAAAATATTAAATTTAATCAATCTATATTACCAACTGAGAATAAAAACATTCTTGGAATATCATAAGACTCATCTTGAATTGGGAAAGCCCATGAAAATCCTATTGGCCCTATTGGTGAATAATATTTTATACCAAATCCAACGGATGATCTAAGACTGCTATCATTATTTGTTGGTTTAGTTTTATTCTCCCAAAGTAATCCATAATCATTAAAAAGATTAAAATAAATTGGAAAGTCTGAATTATTAAAAATTTCCCTTGAATAATCTAGTTTAGTTACAAATATATTATTTCCTCCAACATATGAACTTCTAGAATTTCTTGGGCCTGCTCCAAATGTATCAAATCCTCTTAACCATCTTCCTCCAAGTGAAAATTTATCATTAGTCAGTATATCATTATTACTTAAAGAGATGACATTACCAACTCTTGACTGAAGTGAAAAAATATTTTTATTTATCAATTTATAGTTTTTATATGTAACAATATTTCTCACATATCCGTTATTTGAACTTGAAGGTGTCTCTATAAAATTACTAAATTTCAAGTATCTACCATTTTTTGGAATAAATCCGCTATTTAATGTACTATAAAGTAAATTATTACTAAGTAAAAAACTGATATTTTCTCCAGCAGATTTACTAATGGCAGATGCAACAGTAGAGGAATTAGTAATAGAATAGTCTTTAATCACATAATCTAATTGAAGGTTATGTCTTAGCTGATCATTAACTTTATAGGCAAAACCAACGCCAGAAGTAAAAGTATCTAATTTATATGAACTCGCGTTAGAAAAATCCTCTTGAATGTAATTAACTTTATATGAAACATCTATGTCATTTTCATAGGATAGTCTATCAGTTGTCTCCAACGTATATTGGTTTCTATCTTCAGATGTATTTAAAAGAGCTTTAACTGAACGTCCAGTTCCATAAAAATTTCTTTCGGAAAGACCTGCTACTACTGCAAACCCATCAATTGTACCAACGGAAACTCCAGCATTTATAGATCCTGTCTGCTTTTCTTCAACATTAATCTCAATATCAACTAAATTATCATCAATTTCTTTTTCTACAATCTCAACAGACTTAAATAAATTTAGTGAATTTAATTTTTTTTGTATTCTATCTATTTGAGATTTATAAACAGCATCACCTTCTACAATTTCTAATTCTCTTCTTATAACATTATCAAAAGTTCTTGAGTTGCCATAAACATTTATTTGTTTCGCGTATTTAGGGTTTACTGATAAAATATTGTACAGAATATCTACATTTTGATTATTCTTTTTTTCTAAAGAGTTTATTTCAAAAAATTCAATGCCTGTATCTAAAATAATATCTGAAATTTCATTTTTTAGAGTATTGATTTTTTCAAGTGAATAATGTTCTTTTTCAATAAAAGATTTGTTTATTTTTTCTTCAATTAACAAACTAGAGTCTTTATTTAAAATATTGTTTTGATCATTAAATTGTATTGATGAAAATAAGTATTGATCACCTTCAGTAATATAAAAATAAATATTAACTTTATTAGATTGTAAATATTCTATTTTATAATTAACTTTAACATCTATAAAACCTTTATTAACATACATTTTAGATATCAATCTGGAGTCATTTTCTAATACAAATCTTTTAAAATTATTGTTTGCTAATATATTTATTAGTGTTTTTGTTTTTGAATCAATTATTGATTTAATAATACTATTATCTATTGCATTATTCCCTTCAAAAAATATTCTGTTAATTTTTGTAATTTTGCCTTCATCAAAATCAAAATAAAGATCCGCAGTATTAGTCTCTTCAAAATAATCTTCAGTATATGTAATTACAGCACTATTAAAACCAAAAGATTCATAAATTTTATTGGTTTCGTTAATAAAGGTATTAATTGATGTGGGATTTAAATTATTTAATTCTAACTCATCTATTAACAGTTTTAATTCTTCATCTTTTATTCTTTCATTATTTTTAAAAAAAAATTTATTAATATTAGGATATTCAGCAATGTTTATTATGTAATTATTATTATCAATTTTTATTGATACATTTTCAAATAATTTAGAATTATTTAATGTTTTCAGAAGATAATTTGAATATTCCTCAGATAAGTCATTAGGTTTATCTTTAATTAACGATAGAATTACATCTTTATCTGTAAAATTATTACCTCTTATTTTTAACTGTATTTCATTAGAAAGAGTAAAATTAGATATTAATGATAGTATTAATATACTAAAACTTATTTTTAAATAATTCATACATCTTACTTTCAAATTCTTCATGGTATTGTATAACTTCTTTAATGGTGTTTAATGAAGAATACAAATTTAAAGAGCAAGCTTTCTTAATTATTCTGTAAATATCTGTATATTTTATTAAGTTATTTTTAAAATAATTAACTGCGATTTCATTTCCAATATTAAATTTAATAATATTAGCTGGATTAGATTTATCCAAATTATTAAAAAAATGGAATATTGGAAAATTTTGTGATGAAACATTATAAAAATTAAAATTTTTATAAGATGGGATATTTAAATTTTTGTTTTTTTTAAAGATATTTGTATTTGCAGATTGGGCTAAAAAATTAATAATGGGTATAGACATGTCATTTTTAAATAGATTCATATTTGATACATAATTCTTGTTTTCAACAATTGAGTGAATTATTGCTTCAGGATGAATAAGTATTTTTATATTATCATATGGAACATTAAAAAGATAATGAGCTTCAACAATTTCTAGACATTTGTTAACCATTGTGGCTGAGTCAATACTATTCTTATATCCCATTTTCCATTTAGGATGTTTAATAGCTTGTGCAAATTTTATATTATCTAAATTTCTAAACTTTTTTTTATAAAATGGTCCGCCAGAAGCAGTTAGAATAATATTTTCAAATTTATTATTATTTTTTATATCTCTAAAATAATCAAATAAAGAAAAGTGTTCAGAGTCTAATGGAAAAATATTTGTTTTATTAAAATAACCTTTTTTATAAAATAAATGACCTGCTGAAACTATTGCCTCTTTACTTACAATTCCAAGATTATCCGTATTTTTTATTATTTCTTCTAAAAAATTTAAAGATTTGAAACCTGATATTGCTAAAATAGAAAAATCTGATTTAGAGGAAATTAAATAATTAATTAATTCTTTTTTTGTTAAAATTTTAGTTTTATTGTTTATTTTTGATTTAAGGTTAATTAGTTTTTTTTCATTATTAATATAGATATATTTGGGTTTAAATAATTTAATCTGTTTAGATAAAAGACCTATGTTTGAATTAGCACATAATAAATTTACTCTTAAATTAGGAAAATAATTTTTAATGATTCTTAGGGTCTTTTGTCCTATAACTCCCGTACTGCCAAAAATATTTATCTTCATAATAATATATTAAATAAAACGTAGGAAATTAAAGTAAAAATAAAACTATCAAATCTATCAAAAAAACCACCGTGACCTGGTAAAAAGTTACTAGAATTTTTTAAGCTATTTGCTCTTTTAAAAATTGATTGAATTACATCACCAATGAAAGCAGAAAATATAAATATTAGTATTAGAAAAAGTAAATTATAATTTATATTTAAGTTAAAAAATATTGAATATAGCAATGATAAAATTATTGAAAAAAATATTCCACCCATTAATCCTTCTAATGTTTTTTTTGGACTAATATATTTTA
>CABYIF010000016.1 GCA_902518985.1 uncultured Alphaproteobacteria bacterium
GGAATTGGTGATAAAAATAAAATTTCTATTTTAAAAGAAATAAAATTTCCACATTCACTTGGTTTGTTATATTCTGCATTTACTTACTTTTTAGGTTTCAAAGTTAATTCTGGTGAATATAAAGTTATGGGGTTAGCTCCTTATGGGAAACCAAAATATACTGATTTAATAAAAAATAATTTAATAGAAATTTTAGAAGATGGCTCATTTAAACTGAATATGAAATATTTTGATTATTGTACAAATCTAAAAATGACTAATGTAAAATTTAATAAATTATTTGGACAACCACCAAGAAAATCTGAAAGCAAATTAACTCAAAAAGATATGGATATAGCTGCATCTATTCAAAAAGTAGTTGAAGAAGTAATTTTAAAAATTGTCAAAAAAATTAAATTGGATTATAAAATTGATAATTTGTGTCTTTCAGGTGGTGTAGCTCTTAACTGTGTTGCAAATAGCAAAATCTTAAGAGAGAAACTTTTTGATAAAATTTGGGTTCAGCCTGCATCAGGTGATGCTGGTGGTGCACTAGGTGCAGCGATGTCAGTATATTACTTAATGAAAAATAAAGAAAGATCTGTTGAGTCTGGTAAGGATAAGATGAATGGTAGTTTGCTTGGTCCACAATTTACTAGTGAAGATATAGTTGACCAATTAAAATCTCTAAATGCAAAATATTTAGAAATGAAAAACAATAATATTATTGATGAAGTAGCTAAATATTTATCTGCAGGTAAAGCTGTAGGCTGGATGAGTGGACGCTCCGAATTTGGACCCAGATCTCTCGGAAATAGAAGTATTCTGGCTAATCCTCTAATCAAAGACATGCAAAAAAATTTAAATCTTAAAATAAAATATAGAGAGTCATTTAGACCTTTTGCTCCAAGTGTATTAAAAGAGTTTAAAGATGATTGGTTTGATATAAAAGAAGAGTCCCCTTATATGTTATTTATTAGTGATATAAAAAAGGATAAATTAATTGAAATAGATGAAAAACAAAAAAATTTATCTGGTTTTGAAAAACTAAATATTGTTCGTTCAAAAATACCTGCAGTAACACATGTTGATAATACAGCCAGATTACAAACAGTAGATAAAAATATAAACCCAGCATTTCATAAATTAATTTCCAAATTTTATGAATTATCCAGTTGTCCTTTGTTAGTTAATACATCATTTAATATACGAGGAGAACCTATAGTTTCCAGCCCAAAAGATGCCTACAAATGTTTTATGGGAACTGAGTTAGATGTTTTAGTTATAGAAAATTATTTGTTAATAAAAAATCAACAACCTGAAGGAAATAAAATTCAATATAAAAAGGATTTTGATCTAGATTGAAATAAAATTTGGTTTCGTGGTGTAATGGATAGCACATAAGTTTTCGGCACTTAGAGTTAGGGTTCGAGTCCTTACGAAACCGCCAATTAAAAATATTTAGTAAGAAATCTTATTTGAATGTCTCGAGATTACTAATTCTGCAATTTGAACTGCATTTAAGGCCGCTCCTTTACGAAGGTTATCTGAAACAACCCATATATTTAAACCATTATCAATTGACTCATCATTTCTTATTCTGCTTATGAAAACTTTATCTTCACCTGCAGTCTCAACAGGCGTTACATATCCCTCGTCTCTTCTATAATCTATTACAGAGATACCATGAGATTTCGATAAAATTTCATGGGCATCTTTTTCATCTAATGGAGAGTCGAATTCAATATTAATTGCTTCTGAGTGGCCAATCAAAACTGCTGCCCTAACACATGTAGCTGAAACTTTTATACCTTCGTCAAGAATTTTCTTAGTTTCATCAATCATTTTTTGTTCTTCTTCTGTGTTTCCGTTTTCTAAAAAAGAACCGATATGAGGAATTACATTAAATGCTATTTGTTTAGTAAATTTTTGTTTTATCAACTCTTTATTATTATAAATATTTTGAGTTTGTTTATAAAGTTCATCCATTCCAGTATTTCCAGCTCCCGAAACTGCTTGATATGTAGATACAACTACTCTGTTAATGATAGACATTTCGTGGAGTGGTTTTAAAGCAACTACCATTTGTATTGTGGAACAATTAGGATTTGAGATTATATTTGTTCTATTTTCATCTTGAAAAAATTGTTCTAGTTCATCTGCATTTACCTCAGGAACAATTAAAGGGACATTTTTATGCATTCTGAAATGTGAAGTATTGTCTATTACAAGACAACCTGCTTTAGCCGCTTTGGGTGCATACTCTTCAGAAATTTTTCCTCCTGGTGAAAATAATCCTATATTTACTTTAGAAAAGTCAAATTCAGCAAGATCTTCAACTATAATTTCCTTTTCCTTAAAATCTATTTTTTTTCCTTTAGATTTTGATGACGCTAGTAAGTACAAGTTCTCAACTGGAAAATCTCTTTGTTCTAAAATTTGAACAATTTCTGTTCCTACAGCACCTGTAGCACCTACAACAGCTATGTTATATTTTTGAGTCATTTAATTTCCAGATAAAATTTTTAATTCTTCAATTACGGCGTCACCCATTTCTTTAGTTGAAATTATCTTATTTGCACTATCTGCAATATCAGCGGTTCTTAGGCCTTTTAGTAAAACATTTTGTACAGCTTTTTCAACTAATTGACTATCTTCTTGCATATTAAAACTATATTTTAGCATCATTGCAAAACTTAGAATCATTGCAAGTGGATTAGCTTTTGATTGTCCAGCAATATCTGGTGCGCTTCCATGAACGGGTTCATACATAGCCGCTCTAGTGCCATTTTCTTTTACTGGTCCAAGTGATGCAGATGGCAGCATACCGAGAGAACCAGTTAACATTGCTGCAGTATCACTTAGTAAATCTCCAAAAAGATTATCTGTAAGAATTACATCAAATTGTTTAGGATTTCGGACGAGTTGCATTGCACAATTATCAGCTAAAATATGTTCTAAATCCACAGAAGTATATTCTTTTTCGTGTAAGTCGGTAACTACATTTCTCCATAACAACCCAGTCTCCATAACATTTGATTTCTCAGCTGATGATACTTTGTTACTTCTTAATTTAGCTAAATCAAATGCAACCTTTGAAACTCTCTTTATCTCAGAAGTAGAGTAAACTTGTGTATCTATTGCTTTACTTTCTGTTTCACTAATTTTAGAGATTCCTCTAGGCTGGCCAAAATAAACTCCGCTTGTGAGCTCTCGCACTATAAGAATATCTAATCCCTTTACTAAATGTGTTTTTAAAGACGAAGCTTCTGCAAGAGCATCTAGTACAACTGCTGGTCTTAAGTTAGCAAATAAATCTAAATCTTTTCTTAGTCTCAAAAGTGCTGCTTCTGGTCTTTTTTCTCTTTCAACATTATCCCATCTAGATCCACCAACTGCACCAAACAGTACGGCATCCACGTCCAATGCAACTTGCATAGTTTCATCACTTATAGAGTCGCCTTCTTTATCATAAGCAGTTCCTCCAACTAATCTTTCAGATATATCAAATGATATTGATTTAGTTTTTTCCATCCAATTAATAATTTTTAAAACTTCGGACATAACTTCGTTTCCAATGCCATCTCCAGGTAAAATAAGAATTTTTTTATTGCTCATATAATTTTATACAATCCAAGGCTGGATATTATGAATTTTTTCTTCGTGTAAATCTATTTTTTTATTCTTTTGAAGGGTGAGACCAATATCATCCAAACCTTCAATTAAACACTTTCTTCTAAAATTATCAACTTCAAATTTTATATTTTTATCATCATAATCAATAATTTTATTTTCTAAATCTACAGTTATTTCTTTTTTATCTTCAGCTTGTTTCATTAATAAATCTACATTGGATTGATCTAATTTAATTGGCAATATTCCATTTTTAAAACAATTGTTATAAAATATATCTGCAAAGCTTGGAGCTATTATAGATTTAAAACCAAAATCTAACAAAGACCAAGGCGCATGCTCCCGACTTGATCCACAACCAAAGTTTGAGCCAGTTATTAATATTCTTGAAGTTTTATAAGGATCCCAATTTAACACAAAATCATTTTTAAGATTACCTTGAATATCATATCTCAATTCATGAAATAAATTTTTACCTAGACCTGATCTCTTGATAGTTTTTAGGAACTGTTTTGGTATAATCATATCAGTATCTATGTTAATCATTGGCAAAGGAGCAGGAATACTCTTAACAGTAACAAAAGGTTCCATTTTATAAATCCTCAACATTTGTGAAGGAACCTTTAATAGCTGAGGCTGCTGCAATTGCAGGGCTAACAAGGTGTGTTCTTCCTTCTCTGCCTTGACGCCCTTCGAAGTTTCTATTTGATGTTGAGGCACATCGCTCTTTAGGTTTTAATTGATCAGGATTCATTGCTAAGCACATAGAACATCCTGGTTCTCTCCAATCAAAACCAGCTTCAATAAAGATTTTATCAAGACCTTCATTTTCAGCTTGTTTTTTTACCAATCCAGATCCAGGCACAATCATAGAATCAACTGATACTTTTTTTCCTTTAACAATTTTGGCTACCTCCCTTAAATCTTCTATTCTTCCGTTAGTACATGAACCGATAAATACTTTATCAATTTTAATCTTTTGAATTTCTTGTTTGGGTTCTAATCCCATATATTCAAGTGATCGTTCCATTGCTTTTTTTCTGTTAGGATTGCTCTCATCATTTGGATTAGGAACTTTACCATCAATTGCAACTACATCTTGTGGACTAGTTCCCCATGTAATCTGAGGAGAAATATTTTCAGCATCAATTATTAATTCCTTATCATATTTTGCTCCTTCATCTGATGGTAATGATTTCCAAAATTTTAATGCTTTAACCCAATTGTCGCCAGTTGGCGCATATGGTCTACCTTTTATATATTCAAAGGTAATTTCATCTGGTGCAATTAATCCTGCTCTTGCACCAGCCTCAATACTCATGTTACAAATTGTCATTCTTCCTTCCATTGAAAGATTTGAAATTGCTTCGCCTGCATATTCAATTACATAACCAGTACCCCCGGCAGTGCCTATTTGACCAATTATATGAAGAATAATATCTTTGGCTGTAACTCCTGGTTTTAATTCACCATTTACAAGTATACGCATATTTTTTGCTGGGTTTTGTATTAATGTTTGTGTAGCAAGAACATGTTCAACTTCACTCGTTCCAATACCAAATGCTAAAGCTCCGAAAGCACCATGTGTGGCAGTATGACTATCTCCACACACAATAGTCATTCCTGGCTGCGTTATTCCTTGCTCCGGCCCAACTATATGGACAATGCCCTGTCTTTTATCCAAAAGAGGAAAGAGAGTTACTTCAAAATCAATACAATTTTTTTCTAATGTTTCAACTTGTATTCTGCTTTCTTTGTTTTCAATTCCTTTTGTTCTATCAGAAGTTGGAACGTTATGGTCAGCAACGGCGAATGTACTTTCTGGTCTTCTAACTTTACGATTTGAATTTCTTAAACCCTCAAAAGCTTGTGGACTAGTAACTTCATGCACTAGATGTCTATCAATATAAATAAGGCAGGTTCCATCATCTTGCTGATCAACAAGGTGGTGAAACCAAATTTTATCAAATAATGTTTTTGGATTATTTTGCGTCATCCGAGTTATCTTCAGCTTTTTCGTTATCTTCAGCTTTGGACTCCTCCGCAGGTTTTGTCTCTTCTACTTTTAGTTCTTCTGCAGGTTTAGCTTCTTCAGCTGGTTTTGCTTCTTCTGCTTTTGGTTCTTCTGCAGGTTTAGAGTCTGCTTCTTTAGTAATTTCTTCTACAAATTCATATTGGTCCGCTTCATCACCTCTATCGCGATCTGCTATTCTGGCTTTTTTTCCAGAGAGCTCTCTTAAATAATATAGTTTAGCTCTTCTAACATCACCTTTACGAACAACATCTATCTTTTCAACTATTGGACTAAATAAAGGAAAAACTCTTTCTACTCCCTCACCATGAGAAATTTTTCTAACAGTAAAATTAGAGTTGGCTGAATTATTTTTCCTTGCTATACAAACACCCTCAAAAGCTTGAAGTCTTGATTTACTTCCTTCAGTAATTCTAACAGTAACTTTTAGAGTATCACCTGAACGAAAAGCAGGAATTCTTTTTTTAGAAGTTAATCTTTCAATTTGTTTTTTTTCAAATGTTTCTAATAAGTTACTCATTTTATAATCCTTTTTTTAAAAGATCTGGCCTATAGTTTTTAGTTTTCTCTTCAGCCTTATCTTTTCTCCATCTTTCTATTCTTTCATGATGCCCTGATATTAACACATCTGGAACTTCATGTTTTTTTCCTTTTTTATCCTCCCATACTCTTGGTCTGGTATAATGAGGATATTCCAATAGATTATTAGAAAAAGACTCTTCTAACAAACTTTGTGGCTGCCCTAATACTCCAGGAATTAAACGAATACAACCTTCAACTAGCACTTGAGCTGCAATTTCCCCTCCTGAAAGCACATAATCACCAATACTAATTTCTTGAAAACCTAATATTTCTATGGCTCTTTGGTCAACCCCTTCAAATCTACCGCATAAAATAAGCATTTCATCATGTTTTGATAGATTATTAAGTTTGGCTTGAGATAATTTCTGACCTGATGGTGTTAGAAAAATTTTGCAGTAATTATCGGTTTTGAACGTGATTGAATTTAATGCTTTTTCTATCACATCTGGACGAATAACCATTCCAGGGCCTCCCCCAAAAGGCTCATCATCAACACTTCCTCTTTTGTCAATTCCAAAATTATGTAAATTGACTATCTCGAGAGAAAATTTTTTATTGTTTAATGCATTTCCTATTACAGAATGTCCTAATGAGCCGGGAAACATTTCAGGATAACAGGTTAAAATTACTACTCTCATTTTAATCAAGAATACCAGGTATTGGATCAGCTATAATTTCTTTTTTATTGATATTAACTGATAAAATATTTGTTTTATCAAATGGTATAAAAGTAAGTTTGGTATTATATTTAACTTCTAATAAATCACCTGCCCCAAAATTTTGAACACTTAAAACTTTTCCAACACTAGTATTGTCTTTAAAGAAAATCATGCACTCGATTAGATCGTTTATGTAAAACTCATTATCTTTTGTTTTTGGAAAAAATTTCTTATTTGAAAAAATTTTTTGACCTTTAAGCTCTAAAACATCATCTCTAGAAAAGTATTTTTCAACTTGAACAACACACTTATTATTTTTAAATAAAATATTTTTAAAATTCCAAGCAACTGAACCATCAAAATTATAATAGTTTTTTAAATTTTTAAAAACTTCAAACGAGGTAGTCTTCATATTAACTTTTATTTCACCTTTTAATCCTAAAGGAGATCCAAACTGACCAACAAGAATAATATCTTTATTACTCAAAGCAAAAATTGATTTTATTCTTTTTTAGCTTCTGCTTCTTCTGCTTTTGGTTCTTCAGCAGGTTGTGCATCTTCAGCTGGCTTAGCTTCTGCTTCTTCTGCTTTTGGTTCTTCTGATGCAGCTTTGGAAGCTTCTTCTTTTTCTTTAGCAGCAGCTAAACGTTCCTGTGCTTTTTTCTTAGGTAGATGTTTTTTTGTTTTTTCAGTAATAACTGGTTTTTCCATCACACCAAGGTTGCTAAGAAAAATAGAAATTCTATCTGATGGTTTTGCTCCTTTTGCAATCCATTCCTTAGCTTTGTCTAAATCCATTTTAACTCTATCAGCGCTATCCTTTGGAAGCATTGGGTTATAAGTTCCAATTTGATCTATAAATTTTCCATCTCTCGCTCTTCTAGAATCAGCAACTACTATTCTATAAAATGGTCTTTTCTTTGCACCGCCTCTTGATAATCTTATTCTTACTGGCATTTTATTTCCTTTCTAATTTATGTTTGGAGGAAGATTTCCTTGTAATTTTTGCATTAAATCACTGGGAATTCCTCCTTTACCCATTGATTTCATTCTCTTCATCATTTTTTGTGATTGGAGAAACTGTTTTAATAACCTGTTAACGTCTTGAACTTTTGTTCCAGATCCTTTTGAAATTCTAATTTTACGTGAAGCCTTTATAATATCTGGATCAGCCCTTTCTTTTTTTGTCATTGAACTGATTATAGCTATTTGTTTATCAATCATTGAATTAGAAATTTTATTTTCTGCCATTAACTTCTGTGCCTTTGAAACACCTGGCATCATGGAAAGCAAGCCGGAGACTCCACCCATTTTACCCATTTGCTTTAATTGATTGGCAAAATCTTCAAGATCAAATTTTCCTTTAGCGATCTTTTTTGCCATATCTTCCATTTCTTCTTTATCAATATTTTCAGCAGCCTTTTCGACGAGAGATACAATATCTCCCATACCTAAGATTCTTTGTGCAATTCTTTCAGGATGGAAAGGTTCAAAATTTTCTACTTTTTCACCTAGTCCTATAAATTTTATAGGAGAGTTTGTTATCGATTTAATTGATAGTGCTGCACCACCCCTGCTATCACCATCTATACGAGTTAAAATTGATCCAGTAATATTTATTACATCACTAAAACTTTTAGCTACATTTGCAGCATCTTGTCCTGTGAGAGCATCTGCTACTAATAATGTTTCGTCAGGTTTAAACTTATTTTCAATTTCTATTAATTCACTCATTAACTTTTTATCTACAACTTGTCGTCCAGCAGTATCTAAAATAAGAATATCAAATAAATTTTTTTGAGCATAGTCTATAGAATCATCAACAATCTTACTGGATGATGATAAATTGTGACTAAAAAAATCTGAACCGGTTTCTTCAGCTAATACTTTTAATTGTTCTTGTGCTGCTGGTCGATAAATGTCTGCTGATGCTAGTAAAATTTTTTTCTTTGAAGACTTCTTTAACAAATAAGAAAGTTTGGCAATTGATGTTGTTTTCCCAGATCCCTGTAATCCACAAAACAATATTTTAGTTAATTGAGAAGAAGATAAATTTAGAGATTTATTTTCTGATCCAAGAATTTTTACAAGCTCATCTTGCACAAGCTTTATAATCATCTGATCTGGCTTAACAGATTTAAGAATTTCTTTTCCTAAAATGTTTGACTTTATGGAATTTATAAATTCTTTTACTACAACTAAGGAAACATCTGCCTCTAAGAGAGCAATTCTAATTTCACGTAATGTAACCTCAAGATCTGTTTCTGATATAACAGCCTTACCCCGAATACTTTGAACAATTTTTTCAAATTTTGTGTTCAGTGTATCAAACATAAATCTCCAATAGCTTTTTAACTCCAGGGCACGAAACTCGTGGGCTAGAGTACCTATCACAATTGTAACAAGCTCAATTCGTTTACAAATATAGGATTTCTTGGTGACCCTCTATTAGCTGAATAATTGAAAGTCAAGTATTCTTAAATTTCCCATATTTACTGAGATTTATCGATAAATTAGGTTATAAAACAAATATGCAAAAAGTAGACTTTATAAAGATGCATGGACTTGGGAACGATTTTGTTATCATAGATAAAAGGGCTAACAATATCGCAATTACTGAAGATATTATTAAAAGACTCAGTAACAGAAGAACTGGAGCAGGATGTGATCAATTAATCACAATTAATAATACAAGTAATCAAAGTGCTGATGCTGAAATTGAAATTTTTAATCCTGGTGGTGATAGAGCCGAAGCTTGTGGTAATGGAACACGCTGTGTGGCAAAAATACTATTTGATGAAGATTCAAATAAAGAAATTTTAAAAATTCAATCTGATGCAGGCATATTAGAATCAAAAAAAATAGATAATAATATAAGTGTCAACATGGGTTCAATAAAAAATACTTGGGATAAAATTCCTTTAAGTAAAGAAGTTGATACAATGAATATACCAATTTCAATTGATGGATATAGTAATGGAGTTGCTGTTAATGTAGGTAATCCACATGTAGTTTTTTTTGGGAAATCGATCAAAGATACAGATCTTGAAAGTATAGGTCCTGGAATAGAAAATCATGAACTCTTTCCAAAAAAAACTAATGTTGAAATAGTTGAAGTTATTAATTCAAATTTAATTGAAATGAGAGTTTGGGAACGTGGAGTTGGAATCACGTTAGCTTGTGGTAGTGGTGCCTGTGCGGCTGTATATGCGGCGTGGAAAAAAGGATTGATTGAAAATAACGCTGAAGTGAAACTTGAAAAAGGATCACTGCACATAAATATAGTTAATAATGAATCTATTATGACAGGACCTGCAGAAATAAGTTATCGGGGTAGTTTAGAAATATAATTTATGAAAAATAAAAACTACGTAGTCAATCTAGGTTGTAGATTGAATATTTATGAAGGTGAAATTATTAAAAACCATCTTAAAACAAATAATTTAAATAATGTTACAGTTATAAACTCATGTGCAGTAACTGAAGAAGCTGAAAAAAAAGTTTCTTATGAAATTAGAAAGGCAAAAAAAAATTTTCCTAATAATAAAATAGTAGTTACAGGATGTGCGGCTCAAATCAATCCATTAAAATATAAAAATTTAAAAGAAGTAGACTCCGTAATTGGTAACACAGAAAAGTTAGAAACTTTAACATGGAAAAATATCGATCAGTCTAAAATTCTTAAAGTAGGAAATATATTAGAAGAAAGTAAAACAGTACCCAATTCAATTGAAAAATTTGAAGGAAAATCAAGAGCTTATATTGAAATACAACAAGGTTGTAACCATCGCTGTACTTTTTGTATCATTCCATTTGGCAGAGGCAATAATAGAAGTGTACCTGCTGGAGAAATAGTAAATAAAATAAAAAAAATTGTTAGCAATGGATATAAAGAAGTGGTCTTAACAGGAGTAGATATAACTGATTATGGAAAAGATCTTCCTGCAAAACCTACTTTTTCTAACTTAATTAAAAGAATTTTAAAATTAGTACCTGAATTAAGACAACTGCGTTTGTCTTCAATTGACTGCGCTGAAATAGACAAAGATTTTTGGGATGTTTTAAAGGACAAAAGATTGATGCCTCATTTTCATATAAGTTTACAGGCTGGAAACAATTTAATTTTGAAAAGAATGAAAAGAAGACATTCAAGGGAAATGGCAATTAATTTTTGTAATAAAGTTTTATCTATTAGGAAAGATGCAACATTTGGTGCTGATATAATTGCCGGTTTTCCAACAGAGACAGAAACAATGTTTCAAGATTCAATTAAACTAGTTGATGAGTGTAATTTAACTCATCTTCATATTTTTCCATATTCACCAAGAGAAAAGACTCCTGCATCTAGAATGCCTCAAGTTCAAAAAAATATTATCAAAGATAGAGCAAGAAGACTTAGAGAAAAAGGTATGGAAAAATTAAAACAACATTTAAAAAAAAATATTGGTAAGAGGGAACAAATTTTAATTGAAAGTAGAAAAGAAAATTTTTCACTTGGAAAAGATCAGCATTTTTTTAAAGTAAAACTTGAAGAAGAGTTTAAAGAGGGAAATATAATTTCCTGTATATACACAGGCGTAGAAAATGATACGTTATTAGCAAGAATAGCATGAGTTTGTTCTCAATATTTAAAGATAAGTTAAGTAAAACTTCAAATATACTTTCTTTTAATATTTTAGAGATTTTAAAAAACAAAAAAATAGATGATTTAACCTTAGAAGAATTAGAAAATGTTCTTATTTCATCTGATATTAGTTTGGATGTTGTAAATCAGCTAATAGATTCTATAAAAAAAATAAAAATTTCAAATGATGATGGAATAAAAAATGTACTAGAAATTCTAGCTCAAAATATAGAAAGTATACTACTTCCAAGAGAACATGTTCTAATAAATGAAAAAAATGATGAAAAAAAAATATTAATATTCGTTGGAGTAAACGGAAGTGGAAAGACAACCACTATTGGTAAAATTGCAAATAAAATTTTATCAAATAAAAAAATTCTGATTGCTGCTTGTGATACATTTAGGGCAGCAGCTGTTGAGCAGTTGGAAAATTGGGCAAAAAAAAATAATAATGGTTTTATCGCTGGAAAAAGTAATCAAGATCCAGCAAGTGTAGCGTATCAGGCAACTGAAGAATTTGGAAAAGAAAATTATGATTTTTTACTTATAGATACTGCTGGAAGATTATCAAATAATACTAACCTCATTAATCAGCTAATTAAATTGAAGAATGTTATCTCAAAAGTTAATTCCTCTTTTAATATTGAAACTGTGTTAGTTTTAGATGGAACGAATGGTTCGAACATGATTAAGCAAGTGGAAGTCTTTGGAAATGAACTTAATGTATCAAGTCTTATAATAACTAAATTGGATGGAACAGCAAAAGGTGGAGCATTAATTTCAATTGCAAATAAATTTGAAATCCCTATAAGTTATGTTGGTCTTGGAGAAAGTATTGAGGATCTTGTAACCTTTAATTCTCAAAACTTTGCTAGGTCTATTTTAAATCTAGAAGAACAAAAATGAAGTCAGTTTATAAATTATTAATTGATATAGGACCGCTTGCAGTATTCTTTATTTTTTATACAAGAAGTGGTCTTCAAGAAGCAATACTTCCTCTTATGATTGCTACTGTAATTTCAGTAATCATTTCATATATACTTGAGAAAAAAATACCAATTATGCCAACTCTTGGGGCTACGATTGTATTAATATTTGGAGGTCTAACAATTTATTTTGACAATGAAATTTTTATTAAAATGAAACCAACAATAATAAATATGGTCTTCGCATTAATTTTATATGGAGGAGTGATTGTTAAAAAACCTCTTTTAAAGTATCTTTTAGGTGCTGCACTTAAACTAGAAGAAGATGGATGGAGAATATTAACTCAAAGGTGGATTGCTTTTTTTGTTGCACTTGCTGTTTTAAATGAAATTGTTTGGAGAACACAAAGTACTGATGTTTGGGTAAATTTTAAAGTTTTTGGTATCTTGCCAATTACGTTTATTTTTACGATGACACAATTCCCTTTAATTAAAAAATATCAAATTGAAGATTAAGTTAAAAATTGTTTTCTCTTAATGCTATAAATCCTGGTGATTTATTTCCCTCAAGCCACTCTAAAAATGCGCCGCCGGCTGTAGATAAATATTTAAATGCATCATTGGCTTTAGCTTTTTTTATTGCTGCAAGTGTATCTCCTCCTCCTGCTAAAGCATCTAATTGAGACTTACTTGAATAATTTTGTATAATGTTTGCAACTGAAATTGTACTTTTATCAAATGGACTATACTCGAATGCACCTAAAGGCCCATTCCACAATAGTGATTTAGATTTTAATATTTCATCTGAAATTAATTTTGTAGTTTGTTCACCAACATCTAATATCATTTGGTCATTTGGAATATTATTGATTGAATAAGTCTCGACATTTACTCTATCTTCTATTTTTTTTGAGCAAACAGCATCAATTGGTAAAAGTATTTTGCAATTTTTTGATTCTGCTTTTTTTTGTATCTTTTTTGACAGTTTAATAAAATCATTTTCTACTAGAGAAGAACCAACGTTATAGTTATTTGATAGTAAAAAGGTGTTAGCCATTGCACCTCCAATTACTAGAGAATCAAAAATTTCAACTAAATTTTCTAAAACTTTTATTTTTGTTGAAACCTTTGAGCCACCTATAATTGCTAGATTTGGTTTACTTGAATTTTCTAAAAATTTATCTAAATTTTCAATTTCTTTTGAGAAGCTTAATCCAGCGTATGAAGGTAAGTATTTAGTAATACCTGTTATAGATGCATGATTACGATGAGATGCAGAAAAGGCGTCATTTATATATATGTCAAAACTGGAGGCTAATAATTTTGAAAAATTAAGATCATTTTTTTCTTCTTCAGCATTAAAACGAATATTTTCTAATAGACAAATTTCCCCCAAGTCCATTTCAGCAAATTTTGTCTCTATTATTTTTTTTTCATAGTTAGCTAAAAAATGAATTGTGTTTAGATTTAAAAATTTTTTTAATTCTAAACATAAAAATTCAATAGAATATTTTTTATTAACTTCACCTTTAGGTCGGCCAAAATGAGCAATTAAGAATATTTTATTTTTATTTTTAATTAGTTTTTCTAGTGTTGGTAAAATAGCATGAATTCTTGAATGATCTGTTATTGTTCCTTCTAAAACAGGTACGTTTAAATCAACTCGAACAATTATTTTTTTATTTTTACAGTCTAGATATCTTAATTCTTTCATTTCTATTCACATGTATATAAAAAAAATGCTGGAAATCATTGATTTTTTTCAAAAATTTGCAGTTTTATCTTTTTTAATACATATATTTAGTATATTACATCAACCTTATACTACTAAATATAGATCATAGGAGCATAAAATGCCTTGGGATGAAAATAATGTAAGTAAACTAAGAGACCTTTGGGATCAAGGATTACCAACCGCTCAAATAGGTAAACTACTTGGTTTTACAAAAAATGCTGTTGTAGGAAAAGCTCATAGAATAGGCTTGGAAAGACGCCCTTCCCCAATAAGAAGAACTGCGGTTAAGCCAGATAGAAAAAAAGCACGATCGCCAGTCATGCCAAAATTAAATTTTGAAAATAAACAAGAGTCAATAGTCAGTCAAAAGGAAACAAATGTTTTTCAACCAGTTGTAAAGAATTTATTAAATACTAATGTTAGAAGGGGTTGCGAGTGGCCAAAAGGTCATCCAGATGAAATTGATTTTCACTTTTGTGGTAAAGACAGATTTGAGGATAAACCATATTGTTTAGATCATTGTGCTGTAGCGTATGTAATTCCTGAAAAAGAGGAAAACGAAAAGCAACAGGTAAACTCAAGAATCTAATAGTATTTTATCAAGTAACTGATATCAATATAAATTGATGAGAAATCAATTTAATATGCCTTTGTTTAATCCAATTTTAATTGCTGGTAGTTTAATTTTACTAATTAGTTTCGCAATTAGATCAACTTTTGGTTTATTTCAAATTCCCATCGCTGAGGATTTTTTATGGGCAAGATCAGAATTTTCTCTTGCAATTGCAATTCAAAACCTAGCGTGGGGAATAGGTACTCCAATTTTTAGTGCTTTTGCAGAAAAATATGGAGATAGAAAAGCAATTACACTTGGATTAATTTTGTATGCATTAGGCATCTTTATAAGCAGCACTGCTACTTCGCCAGAATCACATCAATTATTAAATATTTTGATTGGTTTTGGAATTGCAGGAAGTGGGTTTGGCCCGGTCTTAGCTGTTGTGGGAAGAGCAACATCAGACTCAAACAGATCACTTGCACTTGGGATAACTACAGCAGCAGGTTCTGCAGGGCAAGTAATAGGTCCTCCGTTTGCAGCTATATTATTGTCAATTATGCCGTGGTCTTCTGTGTTTGAAATTTTTGCTATCATTTCTATTATTACAATAATTTTGGTTCCAATTTTAAAAACTAATCCAAATAGGAATATACAAAAATCTGAAGAAAACTTGAGTGATGCTTTAAAACAGGCAATTCAAGATCCGACATACATAATGCTTTTTCTGGGTTTTTTTTCTTGTGGTTTTCAATTAGCTTTTATAACAGCTCATTTTCCTGCCTTTATTATAGAGTCTAGCAGTCCTATAATAGAAGGAAGTGTTATATCACTATTATGTAGCTCGGTAGAAGGATTAGGCGCTTTATCAATGGCTCTGATTGGGCTTTTTAATATACTTGGTTGTATTTTTGCTGGGGTACTTGGTAAAGGTTATACAAAGAAATATTTATTGTCACTTATATATATTGGTAGAACAATTGCAGCAGTATTATTTATAATACTTCCAATAACACCAATATCAGTTGCTATTTTTTCAATGGTTATGGGCTCTTTATGGCTTGCAACAGTACCCCTTACATCGGGTATTATAGGTTATATTTATGGTATAAAATATATGGGCACACTTTATGGAATAGTTTTTCTTTCTCATCAAATTGGATCATTTGTAGGAGTCTGGTTAGGCGGATTATTTTATGATATTTATGGAAGTTATGACATTGTATGGTGGGTTGGTATAGGGGTTGGACTATTTTCTGCAATAATTCATTTACCTATCAACGAAAAACCTTTGATTGAAAGAAAGATTTTAGTTACATAATTAAAATTAGTTATAAAAAAAATGGATGAAAAAAAAATAGTAAGAAATTTGATTATTGTAATATTCTTTTTGATAGTAATATATTCTATACTTAGAGTTGGTGCCGGTTTAGACTTGAGTGTTGGCCCATATCTTAAATAAATCATGAGTAAAGTTGCTGTCCTTATTGCTGCTGGTAGTGGAATGGGCGCAGATGCAGCAAAAACACTTGCAAAAGATGGTTTTAGAATTGCAATAATGTCATCTTCTGGAAAAGGAGAAAAATTAGCAAAAAAACTTAATGGAATTGGTTTTACTGGATCAAATTTAGATCCAATAAAAATAAAAGAGTTTATTAATATTGTTATTAAAAAATGGGGTAGAATTGATGTTTTAGTAAATAGCGCAGGGCATGGACCAAAAGGGGGAATATTAAAAATAACTGATGAAGATTGGTTTCTAGGCATGGAAACATATTTTTTAAATGTTGTGCGTGCTTCAAGAATAATAACCCCAATTATGAAAAAACAAAAGAATGGCTCCATAATTAATATTTCAACTTATGCAATTTTTGAGCCAGAAAAAAATTTTCCTACTTCTGGAGTAATGAGAGCTGGGTTGTCATCATTTACGAAAATTTATGCTGATGAATATGCGAAATTTAACATTAGAATCAATAATATTTTGCCAGGTTTTATTGATAGCTTAAATACAAAAAAAGAATTTAAAAAAAGAATTCCATTGAAACGAGTAGGAAAAGTAAAAGAAATATCAGCAGTAGTAAAACTATTGGCGTCGAAAGAGGGATCTTACATAACAGGACAAAATATTAGAGTAGATGGTGGAATAACAAGATCGGTTTAAAACAAATATGGGAGAGAAAATAATAAAAGTTTTAAATAAGAAATTTGAGAAACCTATAACTTGTTTAACAGCTTATTCTTCTTCAGTTGCAAAAATGTTAGATGGTAACGTAGATATGATCTTGATTGGTGACTCTTTAGGTTCAACTTTATACGGTATGAATAATACCAGAGGAGTAACAATTGAAATGATGAAAAATCATGGACGTGCAGTAACAAAAAATGTTTTTAAGAGCATTACAATATTAGATATGCCTTACAAAACATATAGTAATAAAAAACAAGCCTTAAAAAATGCCAAAAGTCTGATAAAATATACAAAAGCTAAATTTTTGAAGCTTGAAATTAATAAGAATAATTTATCGATTTTGAAATATTTGTCAGATAAAAATATAGATACAATAGCTCATATTGGAGTAACTCCTCAAAGCTTCAGTAATTTTAATAAAATAAAAACTGTAGGTAAATCTAAAAATGAAATGGAAAAATTAATTGACTTAGCCATAAGAGCTGAAAAAGCTGGAGCAAAAAGTTTGTTGTTGGAATGTGTGAGCTTAAAGGCTGCTAAAAAAATTACTTCACTCGTTACTATACCTACAATAGGAATTGGATCATCAAAATTTTGTGATGGCCAAGTATTAGTTTTTGATGATTTAATTAATTTAACAAATAATCAACATTTACCAAAATTCGTTAAAAAATATTTTGATTTTTCTAAGTTAGGCATAAGAGCTATTAGAAATTATAATAGTGATGTAAAGCTAAGAAAATTTCCTAGCAAAAAATATTCTTATCAATAGTTTATAGTTTCAAATTCAATTGATTTATCATCTAAATACATTAGTTTACCTGTAGCAATCTCAAACCACAACCCATGAATTCTAATTTTGTTTTCTAAAGCTAGTTCTTTAATTATTGGAATTTTTTTTAAATTTGAAATAGAGTTTATAATACTCAACTTTTCCAAAGATTGTATTTGATTTTCTTTTTTTAGTTTACTGTCTAACTTTAGATATGCTGGTTTAATATTTTGAATCCAACTATCTATAAATAAATTTTTTGGGGTATTATTTTTATCAGAAAAATAATTATGTGCGTGTTCGATACCACCACACTTTGAGTGGCCCAAAATAATTATTTCAGAAATTTTTAAATTTTTAACTCCATATTCTATGGCAGCTAATGTTTCACTATGATCGCTATTTGAGTAGTATCTTGGAATCAAATTGGCAATATTTTTATGTATAAAAAAATCGCCAATTTCTGCGTTAAATATTTTTATTGGATGCACCCTTGAGTCACAACAAGTAACGATCATTGCCTTAGGTTTTTGACCATTAGATTCGGCGTCTTTATAAATTTTTGACTTCTTAACAAAGGAGTTATTTTTCCAGTCTCTATATCTATCAATTAAAAAATCTGGTAAAGGCATAATAAATTTTATTATAGCATAACATTTGTTTATTTTTAAAAATTTTAAATGAAAGACGATTACAATAGAAAGTTTTGTGTTGCGCCTATGATGGGTTATACAACTCCTTACGCTAGAAAATTGTATAGAATTCTATCAAAAAAAACATTTCTGTTTACTGAAATGATAGCCTCAAAATCATTATTATATTCAAAAAATAAGGATCTTATTATTGAAAACGATAATGATAATCCTGTTGCTCTTCAAGTAGGGGGGTCTGAAATAGATGATCTAAAAAAATGCTCTCAGATAGCTCATAGTTATAATTATGATGAAATTAATCTTAATGTAGGTTGTCCAAGTAAAGCTGTTCAAAAAGGAGCGTTTGGAGCTTGCTTAATGAAAGATAAATATTTAGTGAGAAATTGCCTTGAAGCACTAAGTAATGAAAAAATTAAAACTTCTATGAAGTGCAGAATTGGGCTAGGTAAAAATTTAAATTATGAATTTTTCGAAGAGTTTATTGATGAAGTTGTTAAAAGTGGGATTAGTATAATTTATGTCCATGCAAGAAATGCAATATTAAGTGGTATAAGTCCAAAAGCTAACAGATCAATACCGGTGCTAGATTATGATTTTGTAAAGAGAATAAAAACTAAATATTCTAAAATAACTTTTATATTAAACGGAGGTATAGACTCTATGGATAAAGCAAAAAATTTATCAAAAGAATATGATGGTATAATGCTTGGCAGACTTATTCAAAATAATCCATTTATTCTTAAAGATGTAGATGAGTTATTTTTTGATGATAATAAAAATAAAAGTATTGATGAAAAAATAATCACTGATTATTTTAATTATATAAATAATAAAATTGATATAGAGTCAATTTATAGACTTCTAAGCCCTATTCTCCATATTTTTTTTTCAGTACCAAACAGCAAGTTATTTAAAATAAAGGTTCATGAAAAAATTAAAGAGGGAAATTTAGTATCTATTGAAAATTTATTTTTAGATTTTATAAAACAGAAAAGAACAAATTTAAATTAATATGGAATTTGATAAGACAAACTTAAAACCTCTACTCCTGGATTTTTATCGCCTATGTTAGCATTGGAAATGTGGCTTAAAGATAGGCCGATTTTATTACTATTTTTCAATTTATAGCTAATTTCTAGGGAAGTTCTAAATTCAATTTCGTTACCAAGTTTTTTTCCACTTCCATCATTATAATATCCTGCTGCAAAACTAGGTGTAAAAGTAAAGTCATTTTTTTTGCCTTTAAAAAGTTGTCCAACATTATCCTCTAAATAAATTCCTGCTAAGAAATAAGATGCTGAGTCGCCAGTAAATTCAAACCCAACTAGAGGTTTTAAAAAAAAGAAATTATCCTCTTTTGGCCCAATGTCAAAAATTGTTTTATCAAAACGTCTTTCATAACGAAAATCAGTAGTCTGATCTTTGGCATTTGAGTCAAATTTTACATCATAAATACCAAAGCCAAATACATCTAAGCCTTTTGCAAATACGCTTTGAGAAATTGGGATATAAAGAAATACTATTGTAAGAAATAATTTCATTACTTTAGTTTATTTATTATTTAATAAGTATCAAATAAAAAATTCTTTATCTTGTTGAGAAATATCTAGAAGTGCTCTTTTAAGTTTTTCCAGAGCCTTAGTCTCTATCTGACGGACTCTTTCTTTACTAATCTTCAACATTTGACCTAACTCATCAAGAGTGATGCTTTTTTCTTTAAATTTTCTCAAACGAATTATAGTTTTTTCTCTTTCATTTAATGTATCAATTGCTGAATTAATATAATCTTTTTTTACGCTCTTATCCTTGAAGTCTTCGTATACTTCTTCTGGATTTTTTCTATCGTCCGCAAGTAACGACATTAAATCGTTTTCTGACTCACTATCTACTTTTTGATTTAAATGCATATCACCACTAGTTAATCTTGACTCCATATTTTGTACCTCTAAGGATTTTACCTTAAGCATATCAGACACTTTATCTATTTCATTTTGACCCATGAACTCGCGTGAAACATCGTTAATCTGTTGTTTGATTTTTTTTAAATTAAAAAAAAGTGCTTTTTGAGAAGCGGTTGATCCTGTTCTAACAACTGACCAGTTCTTTAAAATGTAATCTTGTATTGAGGCTCTTATCCACCATGAAGCATATGTAGATAGTCTAAAATCTTTAGATGTATCAAATTTTTCTAAGGCGTGCATTATGCCGAGAACACCTTCATGTATTAGATCATCTATTGGAAGACCATAGCTAGAATATTTACGGGCATATGAAACCGCTAACCTAAGATATGAATTAAGGATTTTCTGTAAGGCTTTAGGATTTTTATTATCTCTCCAGTCATTAATAAGTTTAAATTCATCTTCTTTTTCAAGAATTGCCGCTTTTTTGGAAAATTCAATTAGATTGCTAGAAAAGTTAAAATTTTTATACTTCATATAATATTATACGTAGAAAATTTAATTTAGATCAATTTGATTCAAATAATTCTAAAATTTCACCATTTTCTCTAAAAATACCGGCATAAATTGTATGATTTGTTAGAGGCTGTTTAAATAATGTGCAAACTACTCTATTTTTAGATTGCTCCAATTCGTTTGTGTGTAAAGATTGATAACCTCTTACAATTCTAATGAATGAATTGTAGGGTGCATCAATTTTGGAGAAATTGTGATAACCCCACCAAAAACAGTCATTTTGTGCAGATAACGGTCGAGATACATCTACACCTCTATTAACAAATAAAATTTTTTTTGAAGTTGAATAGGCGGCGTGCTTGAGATTTACAAAATATTCTTTATGACCATGATTAGTTAATAAAATTTGATTTAATTTTTGTGTCCATTTACTTATTGAGAGAGTGCCTGAGGATGCTATGGTGAGAACTTCCTCATTTGAAAAACCATATGAATTTAGTGTTTTGTCAACCCCATGATCAAACATCCAATTTACAATTTCTACAGGATTTGGAGCAATTTGTAATTGTAATAGTTTATTAAACATTTCTTCTTGCGCTCCTCTAAGAAAAATTATTTCTTTTGGTTTAAGTTTAAATTTAGCCATCAAAGCAAACCTTAAATCCAAAACACTATTCAATGTTTTCCTAGAGTTACCACCCAAACCAATTATATTCCCTAAAAAAACAAGTTTATCATTTTCTTTAAAATTATCGATTATCAATTTTTTGACTAAATTAAATGATTTAAAATTTGAATGTATTGATCCAATAGCCCATATTCTTGATGAGCTGCTTAACTCAACAAAATTACTCTTATTTTCCAATTTATTACTTTTTGTTAAGTACAGACTCAATTTTTTCAGTAGACTGAAAGTAATCTGTTTTTTCAACTGCAGCTACTTCTCTTGCCAATCTTTCTATAGCTACTTGAAACATTTGTCTCTCACTGTATGATTGCTCAGCTTGAGTGTTTTTTCTAAATAAATCTCTTACAACTTCTGCAATTCTAATTGGATCACCAGAAAAAATCTTAGTTTCATATTCTTGTGCTCTTCTGCTCCACATAATTCTTCTTATTTTTGGTTTCAACTTTAGTGTCTCAAATACTTCATCTATAATTTTTTTTGAAGATATTTTCCTTAAACCAACCTCTTCTTGCTTATCAAGAGGAACTCTTATTAAAAGTTTAGATTGTTCCATTTTGACTACATAAAATTTAGTCTTTATGCTTGATACTTCCATTTGTTCTATTTTTGTAATCTCCCCAACTCCGTGCTTTGGATAAACTACTATCTCTCCAATTTTAAGACTATTGCTTTTTTTTATATTACTCATTATTTTCCTGGCTCTTCACTAAAGTGTTTTTCAAATTTATCTGGGACATTTTGCCATTCTTCTGCATCTGGAGGTGCCTCTTTCTTTTCACTTATGTTAGGCCATATTTCAGAATATTTTCTATTAATTTCTAGCCACTTTTCAGTACCCTCTTCTGTATCAGAAAGTATTGCATCTGCAGGACACTCTGGCTCACAAACACCACAATCAATACATTCATCAGGATGAATAACTAACATATTTTCTCCTTCATAAAAACAGTCAACTGGACAAACCTCGACGCAGTCCATGTGCTTGCATTTAATACATTTTTCATCAACAACATACGTCATTATTTTATCTCAATTTTATTTAGAGCTCTTTGCCTAGCTTTTCCAGAATTAACATCAGAAATATATAACAATCCCGATAATCTTCTTATTAAACTAGACTCATAATCATGAATTTTTCCATCTGATAATACAACTTCCCATAAAGTTTCTATTAATAATAATTTCTTTTCTTCAGTAAAATCTTTATTTAATTTAGAAGTATAATAATATAATGAATTACTATTATTTCTATTTTTGACAGCTTTATCTAAATAAATTTTTGCTTCAACACTATCCTCATTAAAAATTTCAACTAGAATTGAATATATTTTATCTATTTCAGATTGATCAACAACACCATCAGTGTTTGCCGCCTCAATCATTAATCCACACAAAAGCTCTAATTTATCATTACCTTCATCGTCTGAGCTTGTTTGATTATCAAAAAAATTTTTTAGTATTTTTAACAATTTTGCCTTTCAAAAATACATCTTCTAAAGAAGTTTCTCTAAAACTGCAAAGGGAGAATTAGGATCTGTTTTAAAATTAGATTTAGTATTTTTTTGTTTTTTAATTTTCTTAATATTTTTGTTATTTTTTTTTATTATTTCTTTGTTTTTAAATCTATAAAAATATAAATTTCTCCCATCTTGCATTGTCAAAGAATCATAACCGCAAAAATTGAGAATATCTTTTAGTTGATTACTGTTACAGCCAATAGGATTCATCATATCTGAAGACTCTAAAAAGGGGCCATATTTAATTTTTTGTCTTGCTAAGAAAAAAATTTTTTCAAATACATCAATTCTAAAAGCAAAATTATTTAAGAATATATAACCAATTGCTTTCCAATATGTCATTGGAATTGATTTTTCAAAATTAAAAGAAACTCTACCATCTTTAGGAAGTGGGAGTAATTCTTTAAAATTATATTCATTAAATATCCTCCATAGTAATGCGTTCAATTCAATTGATTTTTTTTTCATAAGATTTGGCATGAAGAAAAACTTGGCACCTACTCTTATTCCTAATTTAGATAGTTGCGTTTTTTCATTCTGCTTGATATTTTTGATAAATTCTTTGAAATCAATAATGGGATATGTTCCAAGATTTTCAAAACAGTTAAATGCAATTGCTCTTACCTGAGGATGAATATTTTCATCTATTTTATCTCTAATTGGTTTTAAAATAGTTTTTATTTCATTATCAAGCCAATTCTGTAATTTTGCAGAAATTAATAATTTTTTTTCAGAGGATATAAATTCTGTATTTAATGTTTCAGCAATTGGGGAGTATATATTTTTACCTTTTATAATTCTTCCAATTATTTCTTCACCCCAATATATATATGTGTTTTCCTCTGATTTTACTTTAGACACATCTTCAACACTTAATGAATCATTAGGTGCATTCAAAAAAATATCAATTTTCTCTTCAATCATGTTTCTAATGGATTTTTTAACATGACTTAGTGAAAAAAGTGAGTGAGAAAATATTTTTTTATTAAATTTAATATCAAAACCACTTACAAACCCATACTTTATATCATTCAAAATAACTTCATTATCTTGGTTTATTTCAATATTTTCGATGTTTTCCTCATAAGAGGAATTTATAAAATACTTAGATGAGGCGTCAATAAACTTGTTAGTTAAGCTTAAATGAAGACTGTCTGATAGATCATTTTCTATTTGTTGAGTCTTTTCTTGCCAATAGGTGGGGTCAACTAACCAATCATGATGATTAGATATATAGGTCCAAGTCCTTATTTGAGAGATTTTCATAGATAATTCAGGTATTCCTCCGCTGATATTTTCCAACTTATTTACCCTATTACTCATCCACTCTTCAGGTATTTTGTAATTATTTTTTAAAATAGTAATGAAAATATTTTTTAAAAAAATTAAATAATTGTCATTAAAAATTTTCTCAAAATCTGGTACTCTACAGATCTCCCATAATAATTTTATATCGGATTTATTTTTAAGATAAGATTTAATATCTTTATCATCAATTAAATTTCTGAAATTAATTTCATCAACTGCATTTTTTTTATGAATAAAAAAATTTTGTCTCGGAAACTGTTTTAAAGAACTAATAGCAGAATTTATTGAGGAGAAATCTATATTTGAGTTTCTCCAATATATTTTTTGTATTTGGTCATAATTATGTGTTTCAATTGATTTAATTATTAATGGATCAAGTATACCAGCGTCTCTTGTATAACCAAAAGTACCATTATTTTTATATCTTCCTGCTCTTCCCGCAATTTGTCCAATTTCATTTGCATAAAGATTACGGTTGTATCTTCCATCAAATTTTTCAAGTGCAGTAAAACAAATATGGTTGATATTTAAATTAAGACCCATTCCAATTGCATCTGTCGCTACTAAGTAATCAACTTTGTTATTTTCATAAACATCTACTTGTGCGTTTCTAGTACGAGGACTTAAAGAACCAAGAACAACTGCTGCACCTCCTTTATGAGTTCTTATTTTTTCTGCAATTTCATAAACTTTATTAATATTAAATGCAATAATTGCTGATCTTGGTTTTAATTTTGAAAGATTTTGTTTAGGTTGAAAGGTTAAAGTCGAAAAACGTTCCTGTTGCTGTACTATAATTTTAGGAAATAATTTTTTTAAAATACTTTGAATTGTATTTGATCCTAAAAAAATTGTTAGATAAGTACCTCTTGAATTTAAAATTCTATCAGTAAATACGTGCCCTCTTTCATAATCTGCCGCCAATTGAACTTCATCAATAATAACACAATCAACAATCTTATTATTTGGCATTGACTCAACTGTACAAAAAAAATATTTTGCTTCTTTTGGAATTATTTTTTCTTCACCAGTTATTAGAGCAACGTTATTAATTCCAACTTTTTTTATAGCTTTATCATAATTTTCTCTAGCCAATAACCTAAGTGGAAAACCAAATATTCCTGATGAATATGATAATAATTTCTCAAAAGCTAAATAAGTTTTACCAGTATTTGTGGGCCCAAGTATGGCTAATATATTTTCATCATTATTCTGCATTTCTTTTATGCAGCTTTTGAAATAATCTCATTTAGAACGTAATTTAATATTCCACCTGCTTTATAATATTCAAGCTCTTTAGTGGTATCTATACGACATCTTAAATTAATTTCTCTGATTTCTTTACCAACAATTTCACATTTTAATAATTTATTAGGACTTAGTTTAGAAATACCACTTATTGATATTTTCTCATCACCTTTAATATCAAGATTATTTCTATTTTGATTATCTAAAAATTCCAGCGGCAGGACTCCCATACCTATTAAATTTGATCTATGAATTCTTTCAAAACTTTCAGCTATAACTGCCTTTACACCTAACAATCTTGTCCCTTTAGCAGCCCAATCTCTTGATGACCCGGTTCCATATTCTTTACCAGCCATTATAATCGTGTCGATTTTATTTTTAATATATTCTTGGGACGCATCGTAAATTGGCATTTCTTTATTTGATACAAATGATTTTGTAAGACCTCCTTCAGTTCCGGGTAATATTTCATTTTTTATTCTAATATTTGCAAACGTTCCTCGCATCATTATTTCATGATTACCTCTTCTTGAGCCATAGGAATTAAAATTTTTTGAATTTACTTGTCGATTATTTAAATATTCTCCGGCAGGGCTATCTTCTTTTATATTTCCTGCAGGCGATATATGATCTGTTGTTACACTATCACCAAGAAGAGCAAGTACTCTGGCATCTTTAATATCCTTTAACTCAATTTTTTTATCATGTTCAAAAAAAGGAGGGTGCTTTATGTACGTGCTCGTATCGTTCCAGTTGAAAGTCATATTTTTTTCACTACTGATAGATTTCCAATTTTGATCACCCTCATAAATCTCTTCATATCTTCTCTTAAACATTTCTGGAGTTAAACAAGTATTTAGAAGATTATTTATTTCCTCATTGCTTGGCCATAAGTCTTTAAGAAAAATTTCTTTTCCATCCTTAGATTTGCAAATTGGACTTTTTGTTAAATTTATTTTTATATTCCCAGCAAGAGCATAAGCAACAACAAGTGGTGGAGAAGCAAGAAAGTTAGCTTTTACATATTGATGAACTCTACCCTCAAAATTTCTATTCCCAGATAATACTGAGCATACTGTCAAATTTCTCTTTTTTATCTCATCTGAGATCCATGCATCTAAAGGACCAGAGTTACCAATACATGTTGTGCATCCATAGCCCACTGTGTGAAAACCTAATTTATTTAAAAAAGGAGTCAACCCTGCTTTATCAAGATAGTCACTTACTACCTTACTTCCTGGCGCAAGACTAGTTTTTACCCAAGATTTAACCTCAACATTTAATTCAACGGCTTTTTTGGCCAATAATCCTGCTGCAAGCATAACACTTGGATTTGAAGTGTTTGTACAACTAGTGATAGCCGCAATCACAATGTCTCCTGTTTTTAAAGTTGTTTCATTATTTTGACTTTTATTATTATCAATTAATTTAAATTGTTCTGGAACATTCTTTAATAGAATTTTATCTTGCGGTCTTTTTGGACCAGCAAGTGATGGCTCAATAGTTGACAAGTCTAAAATAATTTTATTGTTAAATTTAGGATTATAACTTTCATCAACCCACATGGATTGTGCTTTAGAATATTTAGCAACTATATCTAGATGATGTTCGTCTTTTCCAGTTAACCTTAAATAGTTTATAGTCTCTTTATCAGTTGGAAAAAAACCACACGTGGCTCCGTATTCTGGTGCCATATTTGAAATGGTAGCTCTATCTGCTAATGAGAGATTAGATAGACCGTCCCCAAAAAATTCTACAAATTTTCCAACAACTCCATTTTCTCTAAGAATTTTTGTAATTGTGAGAACTAAATCAGTAGCAGTTATTCCCTCTTTTAATGAACCTACCAATTCAAATCCTACTACCTCAGGTACATTCATTGAAATTGGTTGGCCAAGCATTGCTGCTTCAGCTTCAATTCCTCCCACTCCCCATCCTAGCACAGATAAAGAGTTCACCATAGTTGTGTGACTGTCTGTGCCAACAACTGAATCAGGGAAAAGATAATTTTTGTTATTATGAGATTTTACCCAAATTGTTTTAGCTATATTCTCTAGATTTACTTGATGGCAGATACCAGCTCCAGGAGGTACTAGGTAAAAATTATCAAATGAGTTTTGACCCCATTTTAAAAATTCGTATCTTTCTTTATTTCTCTCAAACTCTTTTTTAACATTTTGTTCTAAAGCGTTTTGATTTTTATATTTATCAACCATAACTGAGTGATCTATGACTAGGTCAACTCTTGAAAGAGGATTTATAATTTTTGGCTCTAAACCTCTATCTTTTAGTGCATTTCTCATTGCTGCTAAATCGGCAACAGCTGGCACACCAGTAAAATCTTGCATTAAAACTCTGGTTGGG
>CABYIF010000017.1 GCA_902518985.1 uncultured Alphaproteobacteria bacterium
GAATTCTGGTTCATTTAAGCTCATAGATACATTTTTCCATTGCTTACTTGAATCGGGTAAAACTTCAACTCTAACTGTTGCAATTTTATCTTTATAAAATCCTAACAATTGAGCAACTTTTCTAGAAACCTGAACAACTGAAGTATTGTCATTGTGCCTATCAATAATTTTAATATTTATTGAAAGTCCATTGTCCAAGTTTGTTATCTTAGTCATACTTGGTATTGGTAATGTTTTATGCCTTCCTAGTAATTCAGTCACCTTATTAATATCATTATTAATAGTCTTAACATTGTGTAATTCTTTACCGTAAAATGATGCTATACCAATTTCAGAATAATTGTAATTTTCTTCTGGAACATATTTAACTCCTTCAATAAAATATGGTTCACCTATGTAATAAAATATCGAGTCATTGTTATTAGAAATATTAATTTCGTTATTATTTTTTTTATTTTCATTCTTTTCTATAACTTTTTCAATTTTGTTTATTCCAATATTTAATTTTGAAGTGATTGAATTTTTTTGAATTTCTTTACAGGAAATAAAAGTTGTAATTATGAAAATACTAATTAGAAATTTTATCACTTAATAATCCAACAGAAACTGCATAATATGATGAACAATTATAATATAAAATATTTTTATAATTAGGGTAAACGATAAACATTCTTCCATCTACTCCATCAGGAGCAATTAATCTAGCTTCTAAATCATTTCTTTTAGGAAGTGGGTCACCATTAATTTTCATAAATCCTAATTTTGTCCACTCAGACAATAATTTAGGCTGAGATCTTCTTTTAACTGCGCCACATCCTTTTGGATTAATTTGTTCCAAAGATTTATAAAAAGAAGATATATTGTCGGGGGGGTAAGACCTCCCTCCCCCATGTACTGTTTAGATACCATCGATTTTTATTTAGAGATGTTAAATAATTTGCTGTGCTAGCAAAAGCATCGGCATAACTATTCCAAATATCTATTCCATTTCCATCCCAGTCATAAGCAGTTTCTAGAAACGTTGTTGGTATCATTTGTGTCATTCCAACAGCTCCTCCCCAGCTTCCTTTTAATTCATCATTAGGTACCAATTTTTTATCAAGTATTTCAAGTGCTGCAAATAACTGTTTTTTATAAAAATCACTTCTTCTTCTATCAAATGCAAGGGTAGTAATAGCAACAATAGAATTTATTTTTCCTTGATTCCTTCCGTAATAACTTTCCATACCCAGTACAGCAACAATGAACCTAGGCTGTATTTTAAAGTGATTTCCTATTTTATTTAATAAATTTTCATGTTTTTTTAAAAAATTTTTTCCAATAAATACTTTATCCTTTGTAATTGTATAGAATAAATATTGATCTAAGGTCATCGTAGATGTTGGTTGACATCTATCTCTCATAATTATTTTACTTTGAGGCTTAACATCATTAAGATGTTTTAAAATCGTGTTTTGACTTATGCCCTTTATAAGTGCTTCTTCTTTAATATTTGATAGCCAGATATTCCACTCTTTATCAGATGGCATTTTTGGTTTTTCACAATCTGCAGAATAAATTTTAAATGACATAAAAACAAATAAAATTGTAAATCTAATAATCATAATACAAAATTACCAAAACTATCGTAAATAAGGAAATAATATATGCTTAATATTTTGACATTTTTATGTTGAAACTATACTAAGCTGATAAGGAGAGATGGCTGAGCGGTTGAAAGCACCGGTCTTGAAAACCGGCAACGGGGCAACTCGTTCGTGAGTTCGAATCTCACTCTCTCCGCCATACATTAAATTATCTAATAATTGTTCCCCAACTAATTCTGTTCCATCCTCTTTCATGTAAATAATATAAAACCGTCTTTGTTAAAATTTCAAGAAATGTAATACTGCCTGCCCATGATAATTTTCCAGTAATAATATAACTTATTAAAAAAGTATCAGCAGATGCCAATATTCTCCAACTTATTGCCTTTACAAATGATCTTGTTTTGTTTGCTATCATATTATTTCCTTTGTTAAATTTTTAAATATTTAAGACAATTCTAAATCAATATTTTGTTATTAAAATTAAATTAATATAAAATTCTATTATGAATGTGTATTTTTTTTAAAAAAGTAATTATTTTTACTATATTAATGGATATTTATATGGCTATATTTTTTCATATAACCATAATTTATCTTGTGCCAAAAGATAAATCTTGCCATTTTTTGGATGTATTTTAATATCTCTAATTCTCCCTATATCGTATTGAAAAATAATTTTCTCAATTACATTGTCTTTATTTGAAAAATTTAATGAGCGCAGAGATTGATCTTTTAGTGAAGTGACGAGTGCTAAACGATTTAATTCTGGAAACTCATCCCCTTCATATATCGCTATTGCACTAACAGCTATAGATGGAATCCAATATTTAATTGGTTTTGTAAATCCTGGCAACCATTGTGGTCCAATTTCTGTATTGTCATAATTTTTTCCACCCCAACCTAAAATCTTCCATCCATAATTTTCACCTTTTTTAACTTCACCAAAAAAATCTCCACCTTTGGCCCCATGATTACTTATATAAATTTTGTTATCAAAAGGAGAAAGTGACATGCCTTGTGGATTTCTTAAGCCGATTTGATAAATTTCAGGAAGCCAGTCTGGATTTGTATCAAATTTAGGATTGTCTAATGGAATTGAACCGTCTAAATTAATTCGAATTATACTACCCGGATGTTTGTCAATTTCTTGAGAGATCATTCCCCTACCCCTTTCGCCTATTGTGGCATATAAATGATTATCTTTAATTATCATTCTAGATCCAAAGTGATAAGGCGATCTAATAGGAGGTTCTGATCTAAATATATTTTTAAAAACTAAATTATTTTTATTAAAATTAGCTTTAGCAATGGAAGTACTAGACAGACCATATAATTTAAAATTTGCTCTTTTTTCTGCATAACTTATAAAAATTTCACCATTATGATATAAAATTTCTAATAGACCTCCTTGGGAATTATTATCTTCTATAACTTTTAAATTATGTGGTATTTCAGAAATACTATTATTAATTAAATTAAATAATTTAATTTTACCGGTTTTTTCACTAATAATTACTTCATTTTCACTTACAAAAGATAAACTCCACGGAGAGCTTAAATCTTTTTTTAGAATAGTAAGTTGGTTTTCTTTATCATTAGAAAAACTTACGCCATTTGATAAAAGTAGTATAATAATTGTAAATATACAAAGTGTTTTATTCATTAATTTAAAGAATTTATAACATTTTTTGATAATTCAAATCTATTATCTATTATATTTCCACCAAAATCATAAAATAATTTTTGATCAGGTCTAAGTAAAAAAGAATTTTCCTTTGATAGTGATAAAAACAATAATTTATCTGGATTTTTAGGTTCATTTTTATAAAAACTAATTAAGATTCCTTTCCTACTAAATTCAAATTTATCTATATTTAAATCTAAACATAGAAGTTTAATGGAAACTACTTTAAAAAGGTTATTTAATTGAATTGGTAATTTTCCAAACCTATCTATTAACTCAATTTTAAGCTCGTCGATTTCTTTTTTATTATTTATATTTGAAACTCTTTTATAAATTGAGAGTCTTAATTCAACATCATTTATATATTCCTCAGGTATATAAATTTCCTCAGGTATTTTTATAATTGGATTAAAGGATGATTTATTTAAAACTACTTTATTAATTTTATTTTTTTGTAAAGTTATCTCTTCTTCAAGCATTTGATGATATAGTTCTGTACCAATTTCCCTTATAAAACCACTTTGTTCTTCTCCAATTATTGAGCCACCTCCTCTAAGATCTAAGTCCTGTGATGCAATGTTAAAACCTGCTCCAAGATGATCAGAAGCATTAATAATTGATAAACGCTTTCGACCAGTATCTTTTAATTCACTTTCTTTATAAGTAATATATGCATATCCACGCTTTGATGACCTACCAACTCTACCCTTAAGTTGGTAAAGAGCAGCTAATGAGAAAATATTAGATCTATAAACAATAATTGTGTTAACATGAGGTAAATCTAATCCATTTTCAATAATGTTTGTGCTTAACATTAATGGTATATCCTGATTATAAAATTTCGATATTCTATCTTCTAATATTTTTGGACTAAGCTTACCGTGAGTTACAACATATTTAATTTCTGGTAAATTTTCTTTTAAAAATTGTTCAATAAAAGGCAAATCTTTCTTTCTTGGTACTACAAAATACACGCCATTTTTTCTTCCATATATTTCTCTTTTAATTGCCTCTGTAATTGTTATTGAATCAAACGGAGATACATAAGTTCTGACTGCAAGTCTTTCAAAAGGAGCTGTTAATATTAAACTCAAATCTCTTATCCCAGAAAGAGACATACTTAAAGTTCTTGGTATAGGAGTTGCACTTAAAGAAATGCAATGTGCTCTAGGAGCAATTTCTTTAAACTTTTCTTTCTGAATTGTACCTAATTTTTGTTCTTCATCATATATAATGAGGCCTAATTTTCTGAATTGCAATTTATCATTCAACAGAGCATGAGTTCCAATTAAAACATCAATATCTCCATCATTACATTTTTCAAATATTTCTTTTTTTTTCTTAGTTGTTATCAGCCTTGAAACTTCAGCAACTTTAATTCCAAAAATTGATAATCTTTTGTTAAAATTATTATAATGTTGTCTTGAAAGAATAGTTGTTGGAACAAGAACAACTGATTGCAAGTTTGATTTAGCAGCTAGAAATATAGCTCTTAAAATAACTTCTGTTTTACCAAAAGCTACATCGCCAACAATTAAACGATCTGATGGATTTTGTTTAGAGAAATCATTAAAAACATCTTGAATAGCATTTAATTGATCATCTGTTTCTACATAGGGAAAAGTACTGGCAAACTTATCATATTCAGAATTTTTAATATCAATATTGTAAGATGTAGTTTGAAGTCTTTTTGAGGCTATTAAGATTAATTTTTTTGCAGCATCTTTAATTTTCTTTTTAGCTTCAGATTTTCTTTTTTGCCAATGAAAAGATCCCAATTTATCTAATGTTATATTACCATCTAAATCATCACTATATTTAGATACAACATTTAAATTTTCTACTGGTAAAAATAACTTTTGATTATCTTCAAATTCTAATTCAAGACACTCATGTATTGAGTCATTTAAATCAATTTTTTTTATATTATTAAATTTACAAAGACCATATTCTGAATGCACAAGGACTGATCCAGTTGAAAGTTTGTTAAGTTCATCGAAAAAAATACTTTGTTTTTTTGATTTAGTGTCCTGATTATTAAAAAAATACCCAAATAAGGATTTTTCATTAATATAAATTAAATTTTTTAATTTAAATGACTCTTCAATATTTAATTGTGTAATTAATATATTATCATCTTCTGTGTGATTTAAATCTTTAATATTCTTAATTTTTAAATTTAAATTTTTGTGAAGTATTCTTGACACTCTCTCCAAACTTCCCTGTGTGCGACAACAAATATAAATTTTGTTATTCTTAGAATTAGTTATTAAAAATTGGTTTATAAAATCAAAATCAATCTCCTTTTTTATAGAAGATAGATTATGTATTGTACTTACATTTATCTTATCTATATTATTTTTATCAAAGGTATTAAAATAGAAATGTTTAACTTTTTGTATTCTATCGTAAACTGACTCTTTACTTAAATACAAATAATTAGGTTCTAAAAAAAAACTATCAATACTGTCCTTTCTTGCAAGATAAAAATCCTGAATATTTTCTAATCTATTTTCTAACAAATTATGAAATTCATCATTTAGAAAAATTGTATATTTATTTAAATAATCAAATAATGTATCAAGTTTTTTATAGAATAAAGGAATAAACTGCTCTCCACCTGGAGGGATAATTTTATCAGTAAAGAAATTATATATTTGGCTATTTCTATAATTAGAAAAAATTTCTCTAAATTTAGTTCTAAACAAACTTAAAGAAACATTGTTTATTAATAATTCACTTGATAAATTAAATTCTAAGTTTTCACTAATTTCTCTAATTCTTTTTTGAGTAATTGAGTCAAACTCATAAATATTTTCAATTTTATCATCAAAAAAATCTAATCTTACAGGTAAATCTCTATTAGTTGGAAAAATGTCTAATATTGATCCTCTTACTGAAAATTCTGATTTTTCTCTTACTAGAGATGTTCTTTGAAATCCCAATTGCTGTAAAAAGTTTATTAAATCATTAAAATTAATCCTATGATTTTTAGATAAATTAAAAGAATTTTCATTAATTAAATAATTTGGAATAGTTTTTTGAATTATAGAATTAATTGTAGTTAAAATTATTTTATTTGAATTTGAGTCAGATAATATCTTTAAAGTTTTTAATCTTTCAATTTGGACTTCTTTAGAAGGAGAGACTTTATCATAAGGTATTTGATCCCATGCTTTAAATAATAAAACATCTGTATCTGGAAGTAACCAGTTTAGTTTTTTTTGGATACTTGATATTTCACGTTCATCTTTTCCAATATACAAAATTGATGTATTATTTTTTTTGAAATAATCAAATATATAAAATGGTTCAATTTTATGTATTGTAGGTCCAATTAAGTATTTATTTTTCATTTAATATTTTTTTAAATATTGACTTGTATTGATAAGGTATATTTGTTTTTTTTGTCAGAAAATCATACATTTCATTATCTGAAAAATTATCAAATAGCTCCTTAATATTTTTTAAATCATTTTCATTAAATTTATTAAAATGATCTATAAAATACCTTTTGTATAAAATATCTGTTTCTTTAGTACCAGAATATGTAACTCTATATTTTATTGCTTTTTTAATTGAATTAAATGACATAGATTGTGAATATATAATATAGTTTATAATTATATAAAAATCTATGAGACCTAAGAATTTAAATTATATTTTATCACCCATAGAATCTTTAAAAGGAGTTGGTCCTAAATTACAAAAAATTATAAATAAATTAGGTATTTATAAAAATATTCATTTTGTTTGGAACATACCAAATAACATTCTTGAAAGAAAATTCTATGAAAATATTCATGATGCTGAGATTAATTCTTTAGTAACATTAAATTTAAAAATTATTAAACATGAGCCATCAAGGTTTAAAAGACAACCCTACAAAATTAAATGTATCTGTGGGGATACAAATATTGATTTAGTATATTTTAATGCAAGACATCCTATGTTGAGACAAATGCTTCCAACAAATGAAAATAGATTAATATCTGGAAAATTAGAATATTTTAGAAACACATTTCAAATAACACACCCTAGTCATGTAAATGCTTTAAACAATAATAAAATAATCAAAAGTAAAGAGGCAATTTACAGTTTAACCAGTGGTCTTAATCAAAAAATAATGAATAAATTAACTAATCAAATATTGAATAATTTACCAAATTTTAATGAATGGATAGAAAGTTCAATATTAAATAAATATAAATTTAAACCATGGAAGGATGTAGTTATAAATCTTCACATTCCAAGCGATGATAATATTAAAAATAAAAATTTATTTAGAAGAAGACTGGCATTTGATGAATTATTATCGCATCAATTAGCTATAGGCATTATGAGAAATTTTAATCAAAAGAAAAAAGGTCTAAAAATTACTAGTGAAAATGAAACAATAAATACATTTTACAATAATTTAGATTTTAAACTTACAAATTCACAGAATAATGTAATCAAAGAAATACTTCAGGACCTAGCGAGTTCTAATCAAATGATCAGATTGTTGCAAGGAGATGTTGGGTCTGGAAAAACTATTGTAGCTTTAGTATCAATGATAAAAGTATTTGAAAGTAATTTTCAATCTGCTCTAATGGTGCCTACTACAATTCTAGCATTCCAGCATTATGAAAATATTTTAAATTTACTAAAAGATTCAAAAATAAATGTTCTTGTTCTTACGGGAAAGGATAAGGGTAAGGAAAGGAAAGAAAAATTAGAAAAAATTAAAAATGGAAATGCAGATATTATAATTGGGACACATGCTTTGATACAAGATACTGTAGAATTTAACAATTTAGGTTTAGCAGTTATTGATGAACAGCATAGATTTGGTGTTTATCAAAGAATGGTATTTAATCATAAAAATCATAAACCAAATATTTTAGTAATGAGTGCGACACCCATTCCAAGAACATTAACATTAGCAGCATATGGAGATATGAAAGAGAGTAAATTAATTGAAAAACCTTTAGGTCGTAAACCAATTATAACTATCTCTTTGTCATTAAAAAAAGAAAATCAACTTATTGATAGAATAAAAGAAAAAATTAAAAATTCATCGTCAAAATTTTACTGGGTATGTCCTCTGATAGAAGAGTCTGAAGAATTAGATCTAAAAGCTGCAGAGGAAAGATATAAAATTTTAAATAAACATTTCAAAAATAAAGTTCTTTTAATGCATGGACGTTTAAGTGAAATAGAAAAAGAACAAATAATGACAAAATTTAAAAAAGAAGATTATAAAATTTTAGTTTCAACAACTGTTATTGAAGTTGGTGTAGATATTTCCTCTGCTACAACTATCATAATTGAACATGCAGAAAGATTTGGTTTGGCTCAACTTCATCAATTGAGAGGCCGTGTTGGTAGAAATGATATTCAATCATATTGTATACTTTTGCACAAAGAAAATATTGGAGAAATTTCTAAAAAAAGAATTGAAATAATGAAGCAAACAAACGATGGTTTTAAAATCGCTGAAGAAGATCTAAAAATTAGAGGGCCGGGAGAAATTTTAGGAAAAAAACAATCTGGTAGCCCATCTTTTTATGTTGCAGATCTTAGTTTTGATTATGACCTATTAGAAGACGCGAAAATAATGGTTGAAGATATATTATCCAAAAATCCAAAATTAGAAAACATTGAAGGAGAAAATCTTCGAAACTTATTGTATCTACAAGAAAGAGATGCAGCAATTTTAACACTAACTGCTGGATAATGTTTATGGATATAGAAAAAGGTATTAGATTTGAATGTCAGGGTTCTGGAAATTGTTGTGTTTCAAGAAATACTTATGGTTTTGTTTATTTAAGTAAAAAAGATATTAAAAAATTGTCTATTGGATTTAAAACAACAGAACAAAAATTTATAAAATACTATTGTCAAAAAACTGATGGTTTCATTCACTTAAAGGAAATAAAAAAAAATAAAGGAAATTGTATATTTTTGAAAGATAATAAATGCACAGTATATAAGTCGAGACCTATACAATGTAGAACTTGGCCTTTTTGGCCTGAAAATATGAACACAAAAACCTGGAATGAAGATATTGCTAAAAATTGCCCTGGTGTAGGTAAAGGTAAATTAAAATCAAAGAAAGAAATTTTAAAGCAAGTACAAATTGATTATGAAAATGAATTAAATATTAGGAATAAAAATTAACCATCAGACTCAAATTCCATATCTTTATAAAATCCAATATATTTATTATTATTTTTTTTTAGTAAAATTTTTATAGTTGTATCCTTTATTACAACTTCAAGTATACGATCATTTTTTCTAAGTATATCGCACTCTTTCTCTATGCCAGAGACTATATTCTTTATATTGGTTTTTTTCATTTTTTGATGGTGAGCCCTGCAGGATTCGAACCTGCGACCCATTCCTTAAAAGGGAATTGCTCTACCAACTGAGCTAAGGGCCCATCGAATTTGTAATCTATATAGTTCAAATATTATAAGCGCAAGTCATTAACTAAGAGTTTTTTTTATTAAGTTTATTTAATGTATTCTTTGATACAAAATTTGAAACATCACCACCAAGTTTATGAACTTCTTTTACAAAATTAGAAGAAATAAAAGAGTTTTTTTCAGACGTCATAAGAAAAATTGTCTCTATGTCTGGATTTAATTGATAATTCATGCCAGTCATTTGAAACTCGTATTCAAAATCTGAAACTGCTCTTAATCCTCTTATTATACATGTGGCATTTTGTTTTTTAGCAAATGTAGTTAAAAGGCCTGAAAGTTCAATAACACTAATATTTTTAGAAATTTCTCTCAAAGATATTATGTCATTTTTAATAATGTCTATTCTCTCATCAATTGTAAATAATGAATCCTTACTTAAATTGTTTGCTACTGCTATTACTAAATTATCTACAATCTTGAGAGATCTTTTTACTATATCCATATGTCCATTTGTCATTGGGTCAAAAGTACCGGGATAAATTCCTATTTTATTCATCTTTTAATATTTCTTGTATTCTAGATACAGATACAATCCTATCACTTTCTGGTATTTTAAAAATACTAACCCCTTTTGTAGATCTACCTGCTATCCTAATTTGATTTACATTAACTCTAATTATTTGACCTTTATCACTCACAAGAATGATTTCGTCATCATTTTTAACTACAAAACAATCAACGACATCTCCATTTTTCTTAGAAGTTAAAATTCCAGTAATACCTTTTCCTCCTCTATTAGAAATTCTGTATTCATATGCGGAAGACCTTTTACCAAATCCTTTAGAAGTAACAGCTAATAAAAATTCTTCGTTATTACTAAGTTCTTCGAAGCCATTTTTAAATGAAGAGCTATCATTACGGCGATTATCTAAAGCTGCTTTTAAGTATTCTTGCCTAACACTCATATCAATAATTGAGTGTTTTAGAATTGACAATGATATTATATTATTTCCTTTATCAAGTTTAATTCCTCTTACTCCTGAAGAGTTTAATCCGGAAAATAATCTTATTTTTTCAACCGGAAATCTAAGGCATTTTCCATTAGAAGTAGAAAGTAAAATATCTTCATCTATTGAACATAACTTAACACTTATTAAAGCATCATTACTATCTAGTTTTATAGCAAGTTTACCAGAGTCTCTTAATTCTCTTTTGCCACTTTTAGCAACATCAATTAATTTATTTTTTCTTATCATTCCTTTTTTTGTTACAAATATAACAAAATAGTCTTCCCATTGCTTTTCATCTAATGGTAATGGAAGAAAGGTAGAAATTTTTTCTAAAGACTTAAATGGAAGTAAGTTAATAATTGGCTTACCTCTTGCTTTTAAACTAGCCTCGGGAACATCATGGGATTTTAATGAGTATACCTTACCAAGAGAAGAAAAAACAAGTAATCTAGTATGCGTATCTGCAAAATGTATTTCTTTAACAAAATCTTCCTCTCTGGTAGACATACCTGTTTTTCCTTTTCCACCTCTTTTTTGAGATCTATAGTTAGAAAGAAGAGATCTTTTAATGTATCCATTATTAGAAATTGTAAGAACTATATCTTCTTGTTGAATATAATTTAAATCATCAACTTGCTCATATTCTTTATCAATTATCTCGCTCTTACGATCTGTTGCGAACTCATTTTTAATTTCATTCAATTCTTTTTCAATTACATTTAATAAAATTTTTCTTGAATTTAGAATTTCTAAATAATTTTTGATTTCTAAAATTAATTTCTCTAAATCATTTTGAATATCATCTCGTTCTAGAGCTGTAAGTTTTTGCAATCTCAATTCCAAAATAGCTTTAGCTTGATTTTCAGAAAAATTAAAAATATCTTTTTTTAATTGAGATGTATTATCCTCCACAAGGTTAATAAAATTAATATTATTCTTATCTAGTTTCCATTTTTTATTAATTAATTTATTTTTTGCTTCCCTTGAGTCGTTAGAACTCTTTATTAAATTTATAATTTCATCTATATTTACATTTGCTACTACCAAGCCAACTAAAATATGAGCTTTATCTCTTGCTTTATTTAAATCAAATAGTGTTCTTTTTGTAATAACCTCTTCTCTAAAATCTAAAAATGAAATTAAAATATCTTTTAAGTTCATTTGTTCTGGCTTTCCTTTGTTCAAAGCTAGCATATTAGAATTAAAAGTGGTTTGAATTAATGTGTGTTTATATAGTTGATTTAATATTATGTTAGCATCAACATCTTTTTTTAACTCGATAACTACGCGAACACCATTTCTATCAGATTCATCTCTCAAATCTGAAATTCCATCAACTACTCCATTTTTAACTATTTCTGCAATTCTCTCTAATAATTTGGATTTATTAACCTGATATGGAATTTCATGAAGTATTATTGCCTCTCTGTCTTTTTTGTAATTTTCTATACTTGTTTTTGATCTAACTATACATCCTCCTCTTCCAGTTAGAAAAGTTTCTGAGATACCTTTTTTTCCAATTATTTGTCCTCCTGTAGGAAAATCAGGACCAAAAATATATTTTTGAAGATCTTCTGTATTACAATCTGGATTTGAAATTAAATGAAGTGTAGCATCTATAACTTCTCCTAAGTTATGTGGGGCTATATTTGTTGCCATTCCTACAGCAATTCCAGAAGCGCCATTAACTAGCAAATTTGGAAATTGTGATGGAAGAACTGTTGGCTCTCTAGTTGTATCATCATAATTTGATTGAAACGTTATGGTGTTTTTTTCTATATCTTCAACCAATCTCTCAGAAACTTTTGATAATCTAGCTTCAGTATAACGCATTGCTGCAGGTGGGTCTCCATCTAAGGATCCAAAATTACCCTGACCATCAATTAATTCCAAGCGCATTGAAAAATCTTGAGCCATTCTTACCATTGAATTATAAATAGCTGAGTCACCATGTGGGTGATATTTACCCATTACATCTCCTACAATTCTTGCAGATTTCTTATAAGGTTTGTTAAAGTTATAACCTGACTCACTCATTGAGTATAATATTCTTCTATGGACAGGCTTTAATCCATCACGACAATCTGGGAGAGCCCTACTAACAATAACTGACATTGCATAGTCCAAGTAGGACTTTTGCATTTCTTCCTCTAAACTAATAGAAGATGTGTTTTCTTGCTTCTCATTTTCATTAGATATATTTGTATCGTCTGGCACTAAAAAATCTCGTATTTCTGTGAAAAATTCCTGTTTTTTTATAACAAATATTAAAATTTAAACAAATGATAAAAAACAACATCTCATAATAAAAAATATATATTTATCAATATTTTATATTATTAATTTAAGATATATTATTAAAAAGGTATATCTTCATCTAAATCACCAGAATCTTTAGCTTCGCCACCAAAAGAGTTGTCTTCAAAAGATCTAGATTGGTCAATTTGATCTGAATTTTCAGATGACATTTGGGAATTATTTCTACTATCTAGAAGAGTTAAATTACTATTATATCCTTGTAAAATAACTTCTGTTGTATACCTATCATTTCCATCTTTATCTTGCCATTTACGAGTTTGAAGCTCTCCTTCAATATAAATTTTTGAGCCTTTTTTTACATATTTTTCTACAATATCTACGAGTCCATCGCCAAATACTACAATATTATGCCAAGACGTTTTTTCTTTTTGCTCTTGAGTATTTCTATCTTTCCATCTTTTAGAAGTTGCAATTGAAAAGGATGCCATCTTAGCACCAGATTGCATAGATCTTATTTCTGGATCTCTTCCTAAATTTCCTAATAAAATAGCTTTATTAACACTACCAACCATACAATTTCTATATATATCCATATAACATATTAAGGACTTTAACTAATACTAATATTAATGAATTTAGATAAAATTGTTATAAAAGGTGCCAGAGAGCATAATCTTAAAAACATTAATCTCGAAATTCCTAAAAATAAACTTGTAGTAATAACTGGAGTTAGTGGTTCTGGTAAATCCACATTAGCTTTTGACACTATTTATTCAGAAGGACAGCGAAAGTATGTTGAAAGTCTATCAGCATATGCAAGGCAGTTTTTACAAATGATGAATAAACCTGATGTTGATAGTATTGATGGTTTATCACCAGCTATTTCAATTGAACAAAAGACAACTCAAAAGAATCCAAGAAGTACTGTTGGAACAGTTACTGAAATATATGATTATTTAAGAGTTCTTTTTGCTAGAGTTGGAATACCCTACTCACCAACAACAGGAAAGCCAATTAAATCTCAATCAGTAAGTGAAATGTCAGATCAAATTATAAAAAATAATATTGATAAGAGAGTTTATATTCTATCTCCAATAGTTAGGGATAGAAAAGGTGAATATAGAAAAGAAATCGAAGATTTAAAAAAAAGAGGTTATCAACGTCTAAAAGTAGATAATGTTGTTTATGATATAGATGAAGTACCTTCACTTAAAAAAAATTTTAAACACAATATTGATGTAGTGATTGACAGACTTGTTGTAAAAAAGAATATACAACAAAGACTTAGTGAAAGTATAGAAGTTGCACTAACACTATCAGACGGTTTGTTATATTTAGAGAACTTAGATACAAATAAAATATCTATATTTTCATCCAAATTTGCATGTCCAGTATCTGGATTTAGTATTGAAGAGATTGAACCTAGATTATTTAGTTTTAATGCTCCACAGGGTGCTTGTTCTGAATGTGATGGACTAGGAGTTGAAAAATATTTTGATGAGTTCAAGATTGTACCTGATGAAACTAGATCAATTTCTGACGGAGCTATTAAACCATGGGAAACGAAAGTATTTGGTTACCAAAAAAAATATTTTGTTGAAACAATAGATAAAATTTTAAAACAATTTAGAGTTAAGAAAAATGTCTCATGGAGTGAAATTCCAAAAAAAGTAAAAAATATTATTCTTTATGGAGATGAGAATAGTGAACTAAACTTTTTATATGATTTTGAAGGAATAATAAACTTTATTGATCGAAAATATGAAGAAACTGAGAGATGGTGGCTTCAGTATGAATTAGAAAAATATTTATCTGAAAGAGACTGTGAAGTTTGCAATGGTTACCGACTTAATGACAAAGCTTTAGCGGTAAGGATCGATGAAAAACACATTGGTAATATTACTAAAAAATCAATAAGCGAGTGTTTAAACTGGTTTTCATCACTTGAGAGTAAACTTGATAAAAATAATAAAAAAATTGCTGAAGGAGTTATTAAAGAAATAAAAGATAGATTAGTTTTTTTAAATAGAGTTGGTTTAGATTATTTATCACTAGCTCGAGCAAGTAAAACTTTATCTGGAGGCGAAAGTCAAAGAATTAGATTGGCAAGTCAAATTGGTTCTGGTTTAACTGGAGTTTTGTATGTTTTAGACGAACCCTCTATTGGGTTACATCAAAAAGATAATCAACAACTGATTGAAACTTTATTTAGATTAAGAGATTTAGGTAATACAGTAATTGTTGTTGAACATGATGAGGATGCTATTAGACAATCTGATCATATAATTGATATAGGTGTTAAGGCTGGCGTTAATGGAGGCCACATAATTGCAGAAGGTGATCTTAAAAAAATATTAAAAAATAATAAAAGTTTAACGGCAAAATATTTAAATAAATCTTTAGAAATAGAAGTTCCAAAAAATAGAAGAAAATTTAATAAAAATAAAGTTTTCAAACTTAACAAAATAAAAACAAATAATTTAGATAATCTTAATGTAACTTTACCTTTAGGAAATTTTATTACTGTCACAGGTGTATCCGGCAGTGGTAAATCTTCATTAATTATTGATACATTGTATCAAAGGTTAGATGAGTATTTCAATAAATCATTAAATAAGGATGAAAGTCGTTTTAACTTTAAAGGTATTAATCATATTGATAAAGTAATTGATATTGATCAATCTCCTATTGGAAGAACACCAAGATCAAATCCGGCAACATATACAGGATGTTTTACTCCAATTAGAGATTGGTTTGCAAACTTAAATGAATCAAGTGCTAGAGGTTATAAACCAGGTCGTTTTTCTTTTAATGTTAAAGGTGGTAGATGTGAATCATGTGAAGGTGATGGATTAAAAAAAATTGAAATGCACTTTTTAGCAGATGTTTATGTCGAGTGTGATATTTGCAAAGGAAAAAGATATAACAGAGAGACTTTAGAAGTAAAATATAAGGATAAATCTATTTCAGATGTTTTAGAAATGACTGTTGAGGAAGGTTATAAATTTTTTGATAAAATTCCTGCAATAAAACAAAAATTACAAACTCTAATGGATGTTGGATTAGATTATATAAAAATTGGTCAATCAGCCACAACTTTGTCAGGTGGTGAGGCGCAGAGAATAAAATTATCAAAAGAATTATCAAAAAGATCTACAGGAAAAACATTATATATTCTTGATGAGCCAACAACTGGTCTTCATTTTGATGATGTTAAAAAATTATTGAAAATTTTACATACACTTGTTGATGAAGGAAATACTGTAATTGTAATAGAGCACAATCTTGATGTCATTAAAACAGCTGACCATATAATTGATTTAGGTCCTTTAGGTGGGGTTAATGGTGGCCAAATTGTTGGAACAGGAACACCTGAAGATATTGCAAATAATAAAAAAAGCTATACAGGTGAGTTTCTAAAGAAAATTTTATAAACTAAAGGAAATATAATGATAAATCTAGAGTTACCAGATCTACCCTATAGTAAAGATGCTCTAATGCCGTATATGTCGGCTGAAACTTTAGAGTTGCATCATGATAAACATCATATGGCTTACATTACTAATGGAAATAAATTTATTAAAGAACAAAATATAGGAGATGATAATGTTAATGATATAGTAATCAACTCTTATCAAAAAAATGCTCCAGTATTCAACAATGTGGCACAACATATAAATCATGTTCATTTTTGGGAAGTAATGAAAAATAACCCAGATGGAAAAATTCCCTCTGAGCTCGAAAATAAAATAATTTCAGATATTGGTTCAGTTGAAAAAATGAAAGAAGATTTTATAAATGCAGGCATTGGTCAATTTGGATCAGGATGGTGCTGGTTAGTTTTAAATAATGGAAAATTAGAAATTACTAAAACGCCTAATGGAGAAAATCCAATTGTTCATGGTCACACTCCTCTACTTGGATGCGATGTTTGGGAACACTCATATTATGTTGATTATAGAAACAGAAGACCTGATTATTTAAAAGCTTTTATAGATAATTTAGTTAATTGGGAAAAAGTTTCAGAAAACTTAAATAACGCTTAATCATCTTCATCTTGCGGTCTAAACTTAAATATTAATAAAGTTGGGACCGCAATAAAGACCGAAGAATAAGTGCCAATAACTACCCCAATAATCATCGTAAGTGCAAAAGGTCTTATAACCTCACCTCCGAAAATAAATAGTGATAATAATGCAAGTAGAGTTGTTAAACTCGTCATAATTGTTCTAGATAATGTATTATTTACTGATAAATTAAATAAATCTACCAATTCCATTTTTTTATATTTTCTTAAGTTTTCTCTTACCCTATCAAATATTACTACAGTATCATTTATAGAATAACCAGCAATTGTAAGTATTGCTGCAATTGTAGATAAAGAAAATTCAATATTTAAAATTGATAACAACCCCAGAGTAAATAAAACGTCATGTGTTAATGCAACTACAGCTCCAAAGCCAAATTGCCATTCAAAACGTAGCCATATGTAAATCAGAATAGCTATTAATGCAAAAGATACTGCTTGAAATCCTCTAAATAAAAGTTCTGAACTAATTGTGGGGCCAACAAATTCTGATCTTCTAAATTCAATAACTTTGTCACTTATTAATTCTTTTACAGAATTGACTGTCTCTATACTTTCTTGATTGCTTTTATTTTGAAGACGAATTAAGATTATATTTTCATCACCAAATTCTTGTAAAGATACATCATTGTAAGTTGACGATAGTAAATCTCTCATTTCCCCAATACTAGTATTTTTTGTACTTACTTCAATTAATGTACCACCTTTAAAATCAATTCCTAGGTTTAAACCTTTAATACTTAGTAAACAAATTGAGAGGAATATTGCTATAATAGAAAATATAAGAAAGTTTTTTCTTAATTTTAAAAAATTAATATTTGGTTCAACAGGAATAATTTTATTTAAACCAAACATTATAGTTTTAATTCCTTTTTATTTGAAAAAGATAAGTAAATGTAGACAAGGAAGTTTGTTAGCATCAATGCAGTAAACATAGATGCAATTACACCTAGAGATAAAGTTATTGAAAAACCTCTAATTGGCCCAGATCCAAATGCAAATAATAATACAGCAGCAATTAAAGTTGTTATATTAGCATCTAAAATTGTAGACATTGCTCTATCAAAACCTGTTTTTACTATTTGGAATACTTTAGTTTGCTTTAAACTTTCCTCTTTAATTCTTTCAAAAATTAAAACATTAGCATCAACAGCCATACCTATAGTCAAAACTATCCCAGCAATACCTGGTAATGTTAGAGTTGCACCAATAGTTCCTAATAATGATATAATAATAAATAAATTAACAATTAAAGAAACATTAGCAAGAGCACCAAATATACCGTAAATAAGTATCATAAATATACATACCAGTACCATGCCAATAATTGCTGCTATCTGTCCAGCTGCGATAGAGTCTGCACCTAAACCAGCACCTACTGATCTTTCTTCAACAATCTCCAATGGAGCTGGAAGCGCACCTGCTCTTAGAAGAACTGCTAAATCAGCTGCTTCTTGTGCATTAAAATTACCTGTAATTATCCCGGATCCACCTGTTATTGCACTATTTATTCTTGGAGCAGTAATTACAACACCATCTAAAACTACTGCTAGACGATTACCAATATTATTTGAGGTTATTTTACCAAACTTTTGAGCTCCTTCTGTATCAAATCTAAATGATACTGCATGACCTTCAGTCTGATCAAAAGAACCTTTTGCATCAACTAAGTTTTCACCACCTACTAATGCTCTTTTGTCTAATAAATATTTTATATCTTCATCATAAATATCAGCTATAATCATCTTACCAAATGGCTCAATATTTGCATTTAATGCAGCCGCGTTTTCATCATCTACTAAATGAAAAGTTAATTTTGCAGTTTTACCAAGTAATTCTTTGATACGTTCTGGGTCTTTGACTCCAGGTAATTGCAAAAGAATCCTTTTTTTTCCAGATCTTTGAATAAGAGGTTCCTTAGTACCAGACTCATCAATTCTTTTTCGTACTATTTCTAAGGATTGTTTAATTGCGGAGTCTTGAATTGTTTTTTTATACAAATCATCAAGTTTTATAGTGAGTATATTTTCATTTACAATTAATCCAACACCTCTATACATTTGAATAAAACTATTTTTTATTTCATCAATTTTATTATTGTTATCAAAAATTACCTTTATATCATTTTGATTTACAGTAACTTTATTAATCTTAACTGAATTATCACGTGCAAGTAATCTTATACTATCACTAAAATTTTCAAGTTCTTCTTTATATAAAACTTCTAATTGAACTTCTAACAAAAGATATGAGCCTCCCTGAAGATCTAAGCCTAAATTAATTTTATTTTTTAAAAACCAATTATCGGAGTTATCATCATATATAATCGAGGGAATAGAAAATATAATGCCTAATAACACTAAAGAAATCACAGTAAAAGATTTCCAAATTGGATAATTTTTCATTAATTAGTATTTATTTTTTTTTTGTAAATAATCCCGAAAAACCAGATTTATTATTTTTATCTTGTTTAGGTAGGTCTTTTTTTATCATTTCTGGCATAGAATATAAATCTGCAACCATGCCTGGAGCTATTTTGATTTCAACATTCTCTGAAACTTCAAGTATAAGCTCTCTATTGTCAGAAACTTTGTTAATTGTTCCGATTATACCTCCTGAAGTAATTATCTTATCACCTCGCTTAAGATTAGATAACATTTCTTTATGTTGTTTGACTTTTCTTTGTTGTGGTCTTATCAAAAGAAAATAAAAAACTGCAAATATTAGTATTAGTGGTAAAAAAGTCCCAAAAGCTTCCATAAAATAAACCTATGATGAATTAATTTGTCAGTTTTATTATACTGTGTAATAAGAAAAATCAATTAATCTATTTACTATGTTTTTAAGCAATTTCCTTATTAAAAATACTCTTTCTTCTTACAAATCCTTTATTTGGGATAGTGATCTTAAGAAATTAAAAAAGGTTAAAATATTTAAATCAGTAAAAATTGATCTATTAATTGGTATTGATAGACAAAAGAAAACACTGATTAATAATACTTTAAATTTTGCAAATGGTAATTTTACCAATAACGCTCTTTTGTGGGGATCAAGAGGAAATGGTAAAAGCTCATTAATTAAATCTATCTTTAATGAAATAAATAAAGATTTTAAAAAACTTAAGCTTATTCAAATAAATAAAAATGATATTTTTGATATAGAAATTATATATGAGAAATTGAGTTCATTATTAGAATATCGTTTCATAATATTTATTGATGATTTATCTTTTGAAAAAATAGATAGTGATTATAAAATAATTAAATCTACACTAGATGGAAGTATTCAAAATCAACCAAATAATATTTTATTATATGTAACATCTAATAGAAGGCATTTAATGCCTAGAGATATGATTGAAAATGAAAGATCTTCAGCAATTCATACTGACGAGAGTGTGGAGGAAAAAATTAGTTTAAGTGATAGATTTGGTTTATGGATTGGTTTTCATAATATATCACAGAAAGATTATATTAAAATTGTAACTAAATATTGTGAAGAATTTAAATTAACATTTGATAAAGATATTGAAAAAGAATCAATAAGATGGAGTTTGCAAAGAGGCAATAGAACTGGAAGAACTGCCTGGCAGTTTATTTTAAATTATTCTGCTGAAAAAAACAAAAAAATTAAAATTTAATTTTTTTCAAACTTAAAATCTATTTTTTGTAACCCTTGAATACCATCTTTTAAACTATATATGTTTGTTTGACCTAATTGTTCTACAAAACCATTAGCTAAAATAGAGGAAATAATTCCTTTCTCACTTACAAAAATTACTTTACTTCCAATCTTAATTTTTTCTTGATATTTTTTTATAAAATCTTTTATAAAATTACCATTTTTATCAAAGGCTTTTAATAAAATTGAGCCTGGTATTTTACCAGAATTTTTTATTTCATCTTCATTTCTTATATCCAATATAATAAAATTATTATCAGACATTGCTAACTTTAATTGATAACTATCTATCTCATTATATTTTGGGGGAATAACTCTAACAACCTCTATTTCAAAAATAAGATTTGACTTAGGTGGGATTAATTCACCAGCTCCTTTGTCACCATATGCTAATTCGTATGGTATATAGATTGTTCTTTTTCCACCTTCCCTCATACCAAGCAAGCCAGTTTCCCACCCTAAAATTACCTGCCTTGTTCCTACTTGAAAGTTAAAATATTGATTTCTCTTATAAGAGTTATCAAATTCTGTGTTGTTTTCTAGCCTACCTATATAATGGACTGAAACTTTTGAGTGATTTACTACTTCTAAACCTTCACCTAAAGTTTCTTCAAGAATTTTAACTTCTTTTGTAAATGCATAAAAACTAATTAATAAAAATATAAAACTAAAAAGTATTGATTTCATTTAATTTGCATCTTTTAATTGTTTAATCTGTGAAGGTAAGGAAATAATTCCACTGATAACTATTAAAAATGCACCTATGTAAGCATAAAAGTTCATATATTCATTAAATACATAAAATCCTACAATTGAGGACCATAAAACTTGTAAATAAACAAGAGGAAAAACTGAGGCATAATGTTTCTGTGCAATTCTAAAAGCGGTAGTTGCAAAAAACATTGCTAGATTAATAAATATTGAAGCTGTAATTATTAAAAAGTATTCAAAATATGATACAATGAGAGGGTCCATTATAAATAATGGAATTGAAATTATGTGCACTAAAAATCCACCGTATAAGAAAAAACCAATATTACTTGCAACATAATTATATTTATTAACAATAAATGTTGTTATTGTGATAAGTAAAACTCCAAAAAGAGTTACGAGATAAAATATATTAAAAGTATCAAAGCCTGGCTGAATGACAAAAGTAACACCTATAAAACCAATAAATAAAGATAAATAAGTAAATTTATTTAATTTTTCTTTTAAAAAAAAAATAGCAAAAATGGTACCCATCAAAGGTGCAGTCATGTTCAAAGTAGTAAATTCAGGAAGTTTAATATTTTCCAAAGCAATAAAAGCAGTCAATGGTAATGGTATATTTAGAATACCACGAATTATTGGTGGGTAATAGTTTGAACATTTTAAATTTTTAATCAAATTACCTTTAATTAATAAATATAACGGGAAACACATAAATACTGGTATCCCATAAAATATAAAATGAAAAAATTTAACTTGAGTTTGTGATAAGAAATTGATTATCGCATCATTTGTTACAAAAAATGTACCAGCAATAAGTAAAAGAATTGTTGCATTTATAATACTTTTATTCATTTATGATAATTTAGGATTGTATGAGTTAAAATAGTACTTATATTGTAAGTATAGTGAATACAAACGAAATTAAAACATACCGTTTAATAATAAAGGGAAAAGTTCAAAATGTTGGGTTCAGACATTGGTTTAGCGATTTAGCAATATCATTGGGTTTAAGTGGTTATGTTCAAAATAAAGAAAGCAAAGACGAAGTGGAAGCTATAGTGCAAGGTAATATACAAAGTATATTATCAATTACTGAAAAATCTAAGCACGGACCAGAAATGGCGTTAGTTGAAGGAGTTATTCCTAACAATATTATAAGTAATGTTAAATATTCTGGATTTATCGTTAAATATGATAATTAATTATTTAAGAAAACCTCTTTTATAGTTTTATGCAAAGAGTTAAAAATTTCATCTATTTGACTTTTGTTTATTATAAATTGTGGACACAAAACAATTGCAGGACCCAAAGGTCTACATATCAAGCCATTATCAATTGATAGATTTGCAACTTTATCTCCCATATTAAGATGACCTTCAAATGGTTCTTTAGTTTTCTTATTTTTAACCATTTCAAGCGCAGCCATTAAACCAACTCCCCTTGTTTCTCCAATGTTATCATATTTATTGAATTCATAAAGTCTTTCCAAAAAATAGGGTGAAATAGATTTTACATTCTCAAGTAATCCATCATTAATAATTACATCTATTGCTTTAAGGGCAATAGCACAACCTACTGGATGTCCACCTGCGGTAAAACCATGAGGAAACTCTTCAGCATCTTCTGATACTTCAACAAATTGATCTGAAAATGCTTTATCAACTATTACTGCACCCATCGGAAAATATCCCGCAGTTAGACATTTTGATGAGATGATTATATCGGGTTTAATATTATAGGTATTACATCCCCACAACTCTCCTGTTCTTCCAAAACCACAAATGACTTCATCGGCTATTAAAGGTATTTTATATTTTTTTAATATTGGCTGAATAAAATCAAAATAATTTTTTGATGGAGGAATAACTCCACCAGCACCTTGAACTGGTTCAGCTACAAAACCAGCAATTGTTTCTGGATCCTCTTTTAAAATAAGATCCTCTAAATTTAATGCCATTCTTCTAGAAAAATCATTTTCACTTTCATTTTCTAATCCAAATTTCCAAAAATGAGGACAATCTGCATGAATAAATTCCTCTAAAGGCAATCCAAATTCCTTATTGTAAGGTTTACCAGTCATTGAAGAGGCACCAAGAGTTACTCCATGATAACCATTTATACGGGTTATAATTTTTCTTTTATTTGGCTTACCAGTTCTTGAATTCAACATCCAAAGCATTTTAATCATTGTGTCATTAGCTTCTGAACCAGAATTACAAAAAAAAACTCTGCCTTGATTAAATGGTGACACCTCTATTAATTTCTCTGAAAGCTCTAATGTTTCCTCAGATAAACGTCCAAATAAAGAATGATAACCGGCAAACTTTTCATATTGTTTTTTTGCAACTTCTATTAATCCAGGATGATCGAAACCAGCACAAGCATTCCATAGACCCGAATTTGCATCTAAATACTTATTTCCTTTGGTATCAAAGACATGGATCCCTTTTCCATAAGAAATAACAAGAGGACCTCTTTCATTTAATGACTTTAAATCTGTAAATCCGTATAGATGACTGGACGAATTAGTTTGTAACATATTATTTAAATATTTTTTTTTACTATGAAAAGCAAGATTTTATTTTCAACAGGAGCATTTGGCATTTTATTAATGATGGCTGGTCAGCTTTCTTTCGCAGTAAATGACACTTTTGTTAAACTTGCAGTAATAAATATAGAGGTTGATAGCTCAATTTTCTCTGTTATTTTTACTAGAGGATCAATTACAACATTATTACTTGGTTTATATCTAATTATCATAGAGAAAAAAAATTTGCTTAAAATATTATCTATCAAAAAGTTTCATATAAGAGGTTTATATGAGGTTTTAACTGCATTATTCTTTTTTACTGCATTAATTTTATTACCTATTTCTGAAGTTTATACATTACTGATGACAAATCCATTCTTTGTTACTATTTTTGCATTTATTTTTTTAAAAGAAAAAGTTGGAATTAGAAGATGGGCGGCAGTTGTAATCGGATTTATAGGTGTTGTGGTTGTTATTAATCCTAAGAATTTAGATTTCAATTATATATTTTTGCTACCAATAATCTCTGCAATATTTTTGACAATTAGAGATATTGCAACGAAGTCTCTGGCAACTAAATCTAATAATGTTGAGATTACATTTATTACAGCGCTTTTAATTACTATTTTTGCTGGACTGGCTTCATTTTTTTTTGGATATCATGTTACTTTCAAGGAAGCACCTCATATACTAATTTCAAGTGTATTTGTTTTATTTGGATATTTATTTTCAGTTATGACGGTCTATTACGCTCCATTATCTTTAACCGCATCAGCAAGATATAGTGTGATTATATTTGGTATAATTTTTGGATATTTTATTTTAAACGAAGTGCCAAGTTCAAATATGATTTTTGGTGCAATAATAATTACATTAAGTGGGTTATTTGTAATAAAAAGAGAGAAAGAGATAGGTAAGATTGATTAGTTATTATAATTCTTTACAAAAATTATAAACTTCTTGGGCATGTCCATTAACTTTTACTTTATTCCACTGGTTAAGAATTTTACCATTTTTTTCAATTACAAAAGTTGAGCGATCAATGCCAAAGTATTTTTTGCCATACATTGACTTTTCAATCCAAATACCTAATTTTTCACAGTTTTTTCCTTCGTCTGATCCAAGTGGGTATTTTAATTGATATTTTTCTAAAAATTTTCTATTTCTCTCAACAGAATCTTTGGAAGCTCCAATTAGCTGAAAACCAAGTTTTTTAAATTTATTCAAATAATTCTGAAAATCAGCAACTTCGACTGAACAACCTCCTGTCAGAGCTTTTGGATAAAAAAATAAAACAGTTGGAGTTTTAATATTTGAACTATCAAATTCTTTGTCATTAGTTAGATGTAATTTAATTTTGGGAATTTTTTTCATATCAAACAGCTATTTTTAGTCCATATCCAGTTTTTTTAATTCTTGTTTTAAAATAATTTTTATTAAATTTATTTAAAGTTGGCTTAGTATTAATTTGGTTTTCAACTTTAATACCAGCTTTTTTTATAGAATTTATTTTATTTTTATTATTTGTAATAATATTTACTTTCTCTATTTTTAATAATCTTAGTATTCTTGAAGCAATTCTAAAGTCTCTTTCATCATCATGAAAACCAATATTATGATCTGCATCAATAGTATCCATACCCTTGGCTTGAAGCGAATAAGCTCTCATTTTATTTGCTAACCCTATTCCCCTACCTTCTTGTTCTAAATACAAAATAATACCACCATTATTTCTAACCATATAACTGATCGATTGATTTAATTGTTCACCGCAATCACATTTTAATGAGTGAAATATATCACCAGTGAAACAAGCAGAATGGATTCTTAAATTAACACATTTTTTTTTAATTTTATTTGGATTTACTATTATGGCTACATGTTTATCAGAGCCTATGTATGATTTAAAAATTTTGAATTTAGAATTTTGATTTTTTGGTAAAGGTACCTTAGCACTTGATACTAATTTAATACTTTCGGATATAAGTTCATTTTGATTTACTAAATCTTTATAATCAAATAATAATATTCCATTTTTAAAAGCAAAATCATAAATATTATTCTCATACTTATCAGCAATTTTTTTAAAAACTAATGAAGGAATCATTTTTGCATTTTTAGAAAGATCGATGCAGACATCATGAAATTTTTTTGATTTGAATTTTTTAATTTTGGTAAATTTTATAGTCTTGTTGTTACTAAGTGGATTTACAAATAAGTTAATTATTTTGTTAGTGTCAGTTTTGTGGTTGATTTCAAAATAGATATTATTTTTAATACTACTATTAAAGATAGAATTTGCTTTTTGCTTAGTCACTAATAGATATTTTTTATCAACTAAATACTTATTAAATTTATTAAAAATAGATGATTGGGAATGCTCAATGTTAAAAAACATCCAATATTCTCTATTATTTTGTATTATTAAGGGTCTACCAGTCCTTAACTCATTAATAGCTCTGTCAATAAGTGTGCCAGCATTAGATTTGAAACTCATGCAAACTTTATATAGATAGAAAATATATAAAAACAAATGATAACTTCACAAAATATAGGAAAATTACTAGAAAACATTAAAAATTCTAAGAAAACTGAAAGTCTTTTTTATTACATTAACAAATCTGTAGTAAAAAAAACAACTAAAAATAAAAAATACAATCTTTCCTTAATTAAAAATAATATTGAAACAAATTTTAAATTAAATGCATTATACAAATCAATCCTTGATATCTTAATTCCTATATTAAGAGAAAAAAAGAAATTAACTATTGCACAATTGGGACAAAGTATTGATGGTAGAATTGCACTCAATAACGGAAATTCTCATTATATTAATAACAAAAAAGGAATACACTATTTGCATTGTTTAAGAAGTATTAGTGATGCTATTTTAGTTGGATCAAATACCATAAAAAAAGATGACCCTTCATTAACTACCAGAAAAATCAAAGGCAATAACCCAAAAAGAATAATTATAGATGGAAGTTTATCTTTAACTA
>CABYIF010000018.1 GCA_902518985.1 uncultured Alphaproteobacteria bacterium
TGCAAGTAAAAATATAAGTGGTGGAAAAATTTATGCTCCCGATTAATTGCTAAATTTATTCCAAGTTATTTTATCAATGTTAGACCCACATAAAATTACTAATGAATTTCTATTTTTTAAATTGTCATTAATCTTATATTTGATTGCAGCTAAGCCAGCAACACATGCAGGCTCCAACATAAGTTTTAAATTTTCAAATGCATAAATCATAAATTCTTTCATTTCATCATCTGTAACTGTAACCATTTCATCTATCACAGATTTTGCTACGTTATATGAATATTCCTTATGTAAAGGAGCACATAAACTATCGGCTATACTGTTAACTTTTACATCTTCCAAAGGTTTGCCCAACTGAAGACTATCAGTCATTCCTTTTGCACCTTCTGGCTCTACCCCAATTATTTTAGTATTCGGAGATATTTGTTTTACATAAGACGAAACTCCGCTTATCAAACCTCCTCCTCCAACTGAAATTATTAAATAGTCTAATTTTTTATTTAGATTTTTAAAATATTCAATGATCTCCAATCCAATTGTTGCACTTCCTTGTAGGGTATGTGGTCCGTCAAAAGGATGTATGAAATAATATCCATCGTTTTGTGCATTTGTTGCGTCTATAAAAGCTTGCTTAGGATTTGTAAAAATTATGTTTGCTTTGTAACTCTTGCATTTTTTTACTCTATAAGAATTTGCTGACTCATACAGAAAAATTTTATTATTTAATTTAAATAAATTAGAGACAAAAGATGCAGCAATTGCGTGATTACCAGCGCTCACTGCAGTAATACCTTTTTTAAATTTATTTTTATCTTGGGAAATAATATTATTTATAGCACCTCTTGCTTTAAATGAACCCGATTTTTGTAAAAATTCACATTTAAAATATAAATTTGTAGAAAAAAAATCGTCTATTTTGCTAGAAGCTTTTATAAATGGTGTATTATTAATATAAGGTCTAATTTTACCAAAAGTAGTTTTAATTTTATCAGTAGACAAATCAGATGGTATCAAGAAATACCTCTAATTTCTTTTATTTTATCATAAGCTATATTTATTGCCGCTAATTCTTTATTAGATTGTTTAACAAATTCCTTAGGCATACCCTTCGCAATTAAATTATCTGGATGATGTTCTTTATTTAATTTTATCCATTTCTTTCTTATCTCATTATCAGTACTTGATCTATTTACGCCTAAAACTTTATAAGGATCTGATTCAATGTTATTTAAATTAGCTTGAAAGATTCTTTGAAAATCTTTTTCAGAGAATTTAAAGGATCTAGAAATAGATTTTAATAGATCAACTTCACTAATGGAGATGTTTCCATCGGAGGCAGCAATATAGAATAGATTATTTAGTAATTCTTCTAACAATAGTTTATTATTAGAAAATAAATTTCCTACCTGATTTGCAATTTGTTTATAACCGTAAGAATCTTTCTTGGCTTCATTAAAAATTTTAGCAACTTTAGACATTTCTGATTTTGGAACTTTAAATTTATCTTTAAATGCTCTAATCTCATCATCAGTAACTTGACCATCAGATTTAGCTAATTTTGCAGACAATATGATAAAACTTAGTGTAAATATTTGTTGTTTTTGATTTTTATCTATTCTATTAAAATTAAAACGAGAACTAGATTTAGATCTTCTATCGAATGCTCTACCAGCCATTACACCTATAATAGCTCCTATTGGACCGCCTAGTGCAAATCCAGCTGCACCCCCAATTACCCTTCCCCAAATACTCATTTTAAAGAATCAACAATTTCTTTTAATTCACTAACTTCAGATTTTGAAATAAAGCCATCTTGATTTAAATCAACAAGTTGAAATACAATGTTTATAGACCTCTCAATTTCAGACAATGATATTTGATTATCATTATTAAAATCCATGAAGTTGTAAAACATTTCTTCATCTTGATTTAAATTATTTGAATATAAATTTTGAGAAATAAATAGAATATTTAATAATATTATTTTTATTATCCAAACCATCTGAACATTCCAATTATACCTGCTAACGCATAAAAAACTTGTAAAAACAATATTCCTCTATGTCTTAGTCTATAGGCCCAAATACCTATCAGAATCGCAGATAGCAGTAATAATGCAAAGCCTAAAAACTCTAGACCTATATTAAAAGCTACAAAAAGTGAGTATAAGATAGCAGTTAAAACACCTATCCATTCTAACAATTTATTTAAATTCAAAGAATATATTTATTTTTTCTTTATATTTATAGCGTTCTCTTTACCGCGATTTTCACCAATTTCAAACTCTACTGGCATACCTTCTTCTAAAGTATCAATCCCTGCTGCTTCTAAAGCAGATACATGAAGAAAAACATCTTTTCCTCCATCATCATTTTCTATAAATCCATAACCTTTGGTTGGATTAAACCACTTTATTTTACCACTTGGCATATTATTATCTCCTTTGTTAATGATTTTTATGAGGTTTAATTATTATTTTTTGTCGTATATAATATATAAATATTGATTAATTAATTTCATTAAATAACTAATAAGTAATTAATTTCAAGATATATTTTATAATTTTATGCTAAGCTATAAACACGGATTTCATGCTGGAAACCATGCAGATGTTTTTAAACATATAGTCCTAATATATCTATATAATATGGCAAAAAAGTATCATAAATCAATTAGTTACATCGATACTCATTCTGGAAATGGTATTTATAAATATATCTCGCGATATATGGATAAAAATAAAGAATACAAATATGGGATCAAAAAAATAGAAAAATATGAAGGTAACAACATTTTAATACTTAATTATTTAAAAAAATTAAAAATAATAACAAAAAATAATAACTTTTATCCAGGTTCTCCTTTTATAATATCAAATCTATCGACTAATTTAGATAAATTATTTTTTTGTGAATTGCATAATAATGAATTCTCTAGTTTAAAAAAAAATTTAAATAATTTCACTAATATAAAGATTATTAATACAGATGGTTTTAATTATTTAGATAAAGTTTTAAATAATGATAAATCTTTTTTTATTTTAATTGATCCTTCTTATGAAATTAAGGATGATTTTGAAAAAATATATAATATTTTAGATAATATTGAGTCAAAGTTTTTAAAATCAAAAATGTTGATATGGTATCCAATTTTAAATTATAATGAAAATGATATTTTTATTGAAAATATAAGAAAAAAAGGAATTAGCAATTTAATAAATGCAGAATTACCAATCAATTCAAATAATGATGACTTAGGTTTAAAGGGAAGTGGATTATTATTAGTTAACTTTAATGAAAATAAAATATTAAAAGACCTTAAATTACTATTAAAAGATTTGAATGTATACTTAAAACAAAGTGATGATGTTTATAATCCTAAAGTTAGGTATCTGTAATTATTATAATGAAAAAAATTAACTTAATTGATGATGAAATATATAAACTTTTTTGGAGAATTGCTCTTCCTTCATCAGTAGGAACAATATTTCAAAATTTATATTCTCTCGTAGACGCTATTTTTGCAGGAAGAATGATATCTGAAATAGCTCTAGCTGCAATAGGCCAAACATTTCCAATTTATTTTATTATAATTGCATTAGGTATAGGCTTAAGTATTGCGACAACAAGTATAATTGCAAATTCAATTGGAGAGAAAAAAATAAATAAAGCTAGTCAAATATTTTGTCAGTCTTTAGGGCTAGCAGTTTTTGTTGGAATAATAATTTCAATTATAGGTATTTATTTTGGCTCATCAATTTTAGAGTCTATTAACAATGATAAAGAAACACTAAAATTATCAAGTGAGTATATGAATATAATTTATTTAGGCTCAGTTATTATTTTATTATTAATGGTTTCAAATTCTTGTTTAGCAGCATTAGGAGATACAAAAAGTTATAGAAATGTTTTGATATTTAGTTTTTTGTTAAACATAATATTAAATCCTATTTTGATATCAGGTACAGTTTTTGGTTATAAAATTTTTATGCCCTTGGGTATAGCTGGAATTGCTATTGCAACAATATTGTCACAATTAATTGGCTTATTGTACTTACTTTATAAAATTTCAAAAACAGATATTTATAACTCATTTAATAAAATCTATCTTAAACCAAAAATTGAGTCCATAAGAGAACTATCTATTCAAGGAATACCTGCATCTATAGGCCTTATGATGATTGCTTTGGGTTCATACATTTTATTGTATTTTGTAAGCTCATATGGGAACGAAGCTATAGCTGGATTTGCATCTGCGGGCAGATATGAGCAATTACTTTTTTTACCCTTATTGGGTCTTAGCACAGCTGTGACTTCAATTGTTGGTCAAAATTTAGGAGCTAATAAACCTGGTAGAATATTAGAAACATACAAAAAAGCTGTAAAAACAGGTGTGATAATTTTAACTATTGTTGCAATATTCTTATTTTTTTCTGCAGAATTATCGATGAGATTATTTACTGATGATATAGATGTCATTTTTTATGGAGCAATGTATTTAAAAATTTATGCATTTGGTTTTCCAGCTTTTCCTCTGTTTTTTATTCCAAATGCAACATTTCAAGGTTTAAAAAAAGCGATTATAGTTATGTACATGGCCATAGTTCGTTTTGTTTTAACTCCCATAATAATTGTAACTTTAATAAACAATTTTATTAAAGAAGATTATATTTTTATGTTTATTGGACTAACAGTGATGCATTGGATAATTGGAATTATTTATTTTAGATATTCATTAAATAAAATTAAAAAATTAGTTCTTAACTAGTTTATTCCCTTCAAATTAGGCACAAATAATACATCATCAAATTCTTTAGATACTAATTTATTGTTCTTTTTTTCATACCTAATTAAAACTTGTCGATTATCTCTAACAATTGGGCAAACAATTATTCCATCATCTTTAATATGGGAAAAAATTTTATTTGAAATATTCTCTGTTGCAGCAGTAAATATTATCCTATCAAATGGAATTTGCTCAACCCAGCCATTATTACCATCTTCATACTTTGAGACAATATTGGTTAGTTTTAATTCTTTAAATATATTTAAGGATTTATCATGAAGGTTTTTGACTCTCTCGATTGTATAAATTCTTCTTGCAAGCTTAGATAATATAGCACATTGATAACCACTACCTGTGCCAATTTCTAAAACTTTATGATTATTCCTTAAATCTAGTAATTCAGTCATTTTTGCAACTATATAAGGTTGACTTATAGTTTGATTATCTCCTATTGGTAAAGCAATATTTTCATAAGCTTGATTTCTATAATTTTCAGGAATAAATTTTTCTCTGGGAATGGTTTCTAATGCAGATAATACATCTGAATTGGCTATACCTAATTCTCTTAACTCTAAAATTAATCGTATTTTTCTTACATCTAACACTACAGAAGAGTTTTATTATTAAAATATTTTCTTAAAACTTCTGGAATTTCAACATTTCCATCTTCCATTTGATAGTTTTCTAGAATTGCAATTAAAGTTCTGCCAACTGCCAAACCTGATCCATTTAATGTATGAACAAGAATATTTTTATCATCTTTTTTATATCTAGTGTTCATTCTTCTAGCTTGAAAATCACCACAATTCGAACAACTTGATATTTCTCTATATTTTTCCTCACCTGGTAACCAAACTTCAATATCATATGTTTTGTTAGCAGAAAAACCCATATCTCCACTACATAATGTCATAACTCTATAGTGTATATTTAGATCTTTAAGAATACTTTCAGCACAAGATAACATTCTTTCCAATTCATCTTGAGAGTATTCGGGCTCAACGACTGATACTAATTCTACTTTTGTAAATTGATGCTGCCTTAACATTCCTCTAGTATCTTTACCGGCAGCACCAGCCTCTGATCGAAAACATGGGGTAAAAGAAGTTGATCTTATAGGTAATTGATTAATATTTAAAATTTCATTTCGAACTAAATTAGTCAATGGTACTTCTGCGGTAGGTATTAACCAGTGATCATCACCTGCTGTAAACAAATCATCTCCAAATTTAGGAAGTTGTCCAGTACCAAACAATGAGTCTTCCTTGACAAGAAATGGAACGCTGTATTCTATATAGCCATTTTCTTGGGTATGTTTATCCAACATAAAATTAGAAATGGATCTTTCTAATTTAGAAATTTGATTTTTAAGTATTACAAACCTTGAGCCAGATAATTTTGATGCATTTTCAAAGTTTATTAATCCAATTTTTTCACCAATTTCATAATGAACTTTAGGTTTGAAACTAAATTTTGGTTTTGAACTCCACTGTCTATAAAATGTATTATCTTTTTCATCTTTACCATTAGGTACAGATTTATGAGGGATATTAGGCAATCTAGTTAGAATTGAATTTAATTCATTTTCTTTAATATTTTCAAGCTCTTTCAATGAATTAATTTTTTCCTTTAATTCCTCAACTTTAGAAATTTCATTTTTTGCATTTCCATTTTTACTTTTTAAGTAACCAATCTCTTTTGAAAGAGTATTACGTTCAGATAGCAAATTTTGAAGAACAGTCTGTGTTTCCCTTTTTATTTTATCAATTTCTAAAATTTTATATGAGATTGCGTCCTCCCCTCTTAGTTTCATTGCATTATCAAATTCAATTGGATTATCTCTGATATAATTAATGTTATGCATTATTTATTATCTTTCTTTTTTTGAATATATTTAGCAATATATATAGAAATTTCATATAAAATAATAATTGGTAACGCTAAACTTATCTGACTAAAAGGATCTGGAGGTGTTAAAAAAGCAGCAGCTAAAAATGCGATTACAATTGCATATTTTCTAAACTTTTTTAATGAATCATGTGTTACCATTCCCACTCTTGCCATTAATGATAAAACTACAGGTAATTGAAAAGCTAAACCAAAAGCAAATATAAATCTCATCATTAATGATAAGTACTCTCCCATTTTAGCCTCAAGTCTTATTGGCACTCCACTTGATCCCATGTTTTGATATGAAAGAAAAAAAGACCACGCTATAGGAGAAATTATATAATAAACCATAGAACCACCAGCAAAGAAAAGAATTGGAGTTGCAATTAAATATGGCAAAAATGCCCTTTTTTCATTTTTATATAGTCCTGGAGCAATAAATCTCCAAATTTGAATTGATATTAAAGGAAATGCAAAAAATAAAGAAAAAAAGAATGCAATTTTTAATTCCGTGAAAAATGCTTCTTGAAGTGCTGTGTATATAAATCCTTGGCCATTTTCAGTATCAAGTAAATTTACAAGTGGATAAGCCAAAAATGAAAATAATTCATCTGCGTAATAGAAACATATTACAAAAATTATTAATATATATAGAAAGCTCCAAAGTAATCTTTTTCTCAGTTCTGTAAGATGTCCTATTAAAGACATTTCTTCAAATTTTTCTTCTGGCATTTATTTAACTCTTTTTATCAATATCTGATATTTCATTTTCAGCTATTTTAACCGTTTCTTTGACAGTATTAATTTCATTTTGAAAATTTTTTTTTATATTTATACCATCTTTAATTTTTTTAACCTCTTTAACTGAATTAGCAATGTCCTTAATTTCAGCTTCTTCAGCTATATCATTGATAGATGATTTAAAATCAGATGATATTTTTTTTATATTTTTGGTTAATAAACCAATTTGTTTTATAAATTTTGGAAGATCTTTTGGACCTATAACAACAACAACTATTATGATAACAAGAAAGATTTCCCCCCAACCAAAAGTAAACATTGGATTTACTTTTCTTCGTCGTTCTTATTCTCTAAATTTTTATCTTCTTTTTTTTCTTCGTCAGACATTCCTCTTTTAAATGATTTAATGCCCTTTGCCATATCACCCATTAATTGAGGAATTTTACCCCTACCAAATAGTAGTAGGACAATAACGAGAACTATTAAAAGCTGCCATATACTAGGTGTCATACTTCCCTCATACAGTCAAAATGATAAAAAACAAGAAAAAATAGAAAATCTTGACCACAAAAAAGCCAGGAATTCTGTTATTAATACAACTTAGTGATGATGCTTCATGTGATCCATATATTCTTTGTGTTCATTTAACAATTTATTTAAACTTTTATTTAATTCTAAAGCATTAGGCCATGCTGTTTTGTCTAATTTACCCTTATCAAGATACTTTAATATACGTTGTATTTTCTCCAAATTATCAAAATCTCTATCTGTCATTTTTAACCTCAACTGTTTTTAAAAAATTAAATAAAGATTTATTGATTAATTGGTTTGAATGAAATCGTCAAGGTTGTCATCTTCATTAGAGTCTTCATTTAATTGTTTATCAGAAATTTCATCATTTTTAGCAAGATCACTAATAGTTGCAATTGCAGCCCTTTTGTCCAAAAATCCACTTGCCTTTAACTCATCTTTGTTAGGCAAATCATCTAAATTATCTAAGCCAAAATGTTCAATGAATACATCAGTTGTAGACCACAATGTAGGTTTACCAGGTATATTCTTTCTTCCAGATGGTTTTATCCATCCAATTTCCATAAGATGATCAATAGAGCCTCTTCCCATTTGTACGCCCCTAATGTTTTCAATTTCAGACCTCGTTATAGGTTGTTGGTAAGCAATAATAGCTAATGTTTCTAGTGCAGCTCTTGATAATTTTCTCTTTTGAGTCTTAAATAATGTTAAATCTTCAATTAATTCCTGTGAGGTTCTGAAAGACCATTTTTTACCTGTTTTAATTAAATTAATACCTCTCAAACTATAAAATTCCTTAATTTGATTTAAATAATTTGATACATTTTTTTTATCATTTATTTTGTCCTTAAGATCATTTTCATCTACCGGCTCTCCTGAAGCAAAAAGAATTGCTTCCAATATTTTTATATCTCTGTTTTCCATTAATTTTTTAATTTAATATATATATTTCCAAAAGTTTTTTCTTGTTTGACTTCAATAAAACCATTTTTTGATAACTCAAGAGAAGCTACAAAATTAGATGATATTATTGATTTATTAATTACATTTTTATGCTTTATTAAGCTAGGAATTATATTTAAAAAATTAGTCCACTCAGATATTGAGCCAAAAATTTCTCTCATTCTTTTTAAAGCTTGATCTACAGAGTAAAGTTCTGAATATTCAATTGTTAGATTTTTTACTTTTTCCTTAGATTTCAAAATCATACTATAGGATTTAAGTAAATCATAAAGATTCGAAGTATAATTAATATTATATTTAACCTTTAGCCCTTCTGAGGATCCTCCATAAAATACATCTCTATTGATTAAAGGTTTTGAGTAAAGTAATTTGGATATGTTCTGAAAAGACTCCAGTCTTTGCAGTTGGTATCTTAGAGCTTTTTCTAGTTCTTCAGCAGAATGTTCTTCAGTTTTCTCTTCTTTAGGTAATAATAACCTAGATTTTAAATAAGTAAGCCAAGCAGCCATAACAAGATAATCAGCTGCAATTTCAATGTGTATATTTCTATATTCATTTATAAATTGGATATATTGATCTGCTAATTCGGAAATAGATATTTCAGATAAATCAACTTTTTGAGTTCTTGCTAATACAAGTAATAAATCAATTGGTCCTTCAAAATTGTTAAGCAATAAATTAAATTGGTTTAATTTTTGATTATGGCTCAGTAAATCAGTCATTTTCTAATTATATCAATCTAATTGAGATTCTCAAAAAATTATTAAATTTGAGGATTTAGAATAAGGCATTTTTTTATGAAACTTAATTTTTTACAAAAATACATAGCTTCACTTTTAGTACTAAAATTTTTATAGGTTATAAAATAATCGACTCCAATTTGAGAATTTAAAGCAAATATATATAATTCATTTATAGAGATTATTTCAGATTTAAGGTTTAATAATTTATCATAATAGTCTTTAATATTTTCATATTTTGAGTCACTCTGTAATTGTATAGTAAAATTTAAATCACTTATATTTGATAATTTTTGATCATTAACAATTAAATTTGATTCATTGTTGATGCTTTTTTTATTTATAAATTTAACTTTTTCACCCTCCCTATCTTCTGGAATTATATAATAAGAAGAATTATTAATATTTGAAATAATAAAGAGCTTCTTATTAATTATATAAAAAAATGATACAAAATATAATGCTATAAATGATGATAAAATAATAAAAAAAATAAAATATAATTTATAATTTGAATTTGAAAAAAAAAGCTTTTTTTTCATTACATTTTCTCAGGTGCATTTATGCCAATTATTGAAAAAATATCTTTTATGATCGTTCTAAAACATTGAATCCAAAATAATTTAATTTTTGTTTGTTCAAAATTTTCTTCATCAATAAATCTCAGTGACTCATTATCTTTACCTTTATTCCAAATTGAATGAAAAATTGTGCATAAAGTTTCTAAATAATTAATTAAACGATGTGGTTCATTAGAATAAGTAGATTGGTATATTAAATAAGGATAAGAAATCATTAATTTAATTATTTGTAATTCATCTTTAGTAATATTCTTTTTAAATTCATTTATATTCAAAGATTTAAAATTATTAATTTTCAATTCTTTTGCTTTATTAATAACAGATGATGCTCTTGCATATGCATATTGACAATAAAAAACATTATTCTCTTTGTTTTTTTTTATAACTTCATCTAAATCAAAATCAATTGCTGTCTCATTTCTTGTTGAAATCATATAATATCTAATAGGATCTTTGCCTACTTTATTGAATACGTCCAATAATGTAACAAAGTTACCTTCACGTTTTGACATTTTTATTTTTTGTTTATTCTGAATCAAGCTAACAATTTGACAAGTTAATACATTAAAATATTTGTTATCGTTTTGTATAGAATTTAGTAATGATTTCATTCTGGGTATATATCCTATGTGATCGGATCCCCAAATATTTATAAGTTTATCATATTTTCTTTTATATTTGTCATAATGATATGCAGCATCATTTGCAAAATAAGTCCAATCACCATTTGATTTTTTTAAGGCTCTATCTTGATCGTCACCTAGCTCTGAAGAGCGAAATAAAAGTTGCTTTCTTGGTTCCCACTCTTGGTCATCTCCTTTAGGCTTAGGTAATATACCATAATAAATTAAATTTTTTTGTTTTAAGATATCAAATAATTGATCGATTATATTACTTTTAACAATATTTGACTCATGAGTAAAAATATCAAAATTTACATTTATCAGTTTTAAATCTTCTCTAATGTTATTTAATAAATAATCTACTGCAAATTGTTTAAAATAATTATTTACATCATCCTTATCTGATTTGATCCATTTATCGTTATCCTGAGAATGTATTTCTTTAGCAATATCAATTAAATATTCGCCAGGATATTCATCATCTAAAATATCAATTTTTTGACCAGAAAGTTCTAAATATCTTTTAAAAAGTGAGTTAGACAATTTATCAATTTGAGAACCTGCATCATTAACATAATATTCCCTTGAAACTTTAAATCCAGTTTTTTCATATAAAGAACTTAAAACGTCACCAAATATTGCGCCCCTGATATGTGCAATATGGATTGGACCTGTTGGATTTGCTGATACAAATTCAATGTTAACTTTTTTATTGTTTCCAAATTTAATGTCATCTAAAAATTTTTGATCAAAAATATAATTTAAAGAAGTTAATAAAAAGTCATCTTTTAAAAAAAAATTAATAAATCCATTATTTGAAATTTCAAAATTATTAATAAATTCAATATTAAAAATTTTTTTATTTAAGTCATCTACAAAATTAAAATCCTTATTAATAATTTTCTTTTTAATAATAAGAAAAAAATTTGTAGCAATATCACCTTTCTTGTTATTAGATAAGTAATCTATACTTATTTGCTTTTTATTAATTGATGAAATATACTCCTTAGATATGAGTTCGTCTGCATAGTCATAAAAAAAATTTAATAATTTTTGAATATAATTATTCATTTATTTCCTTATATAAATTTAATGCATACCTATCTGTCATGCCTGAAATATAATCACAAATCAGTCTCTCAATTTCAATTTCTTGGTTAATCCAATCTAATGGTAGTTTTTTATTGTTTTTCATAAAATAAGAAAAAAGTTTATTTACTACTTTTTTTGAATAATTTCTTTTATCTAAAAGATTTTCATGATTATAAACATGAGATGTAAGAAATTTTTTTATTTTATTACAATTATTTTGCATTTCATTTGAATAAGATACGGTAAAATTTTCATTATTTTGAACGTCATTTATTGTATAATATTTATTAGATAAGTTAATAGATGTAGTTTTATATATATCATTTATCATTTTTGACATTGAATTTCTTAAAACTTGGTAAAGTAATTGTTTATCAGAAATGTTTTTATACTGGTATTGTAATTCGATGATTATATCTTTAAAAAAATTTATATCAGATAAATGATCTAAGTTAATTAAATTCGCACGAACAGCATCTTCTACATCATGATTATTATAGGCAATATCATCAGAAATACTTGCAATTTGTGACTCAAGAGTAGGTTGTAATGATAATTTTAAATCGTGTTTTAAAACATATTTATTTAAATGGTAAGGTAAATTATTTTTAACTACACCGTTGTGCTTAACGATACCCTCTAAACTCTCCCATGTTAAATTTAATCCGTCAAAATAAGGGTGCCTTTTTTCTAATGATGTCAAAACTCGAAGAGTTTGATCATTGTGATTAAAGCCTCCATAATTTACCATAGATTCATTTAAAGCATCTTCACCGCTATGTCCGAAAGGAGGATGACCTAAGTCATGGGCCAAGGCTACAGTTTCTCCTAAATCCTCATTGAGATGAAGCAATCTACATAAAGATCTTGAAATCTGAGCGACCTCAAGAGAATGTGTTAATCTTGTTCTGTAATAATCACTTTCACTTTCAATAAAAACTTGAGTTTTGTATTTCAATTTTCTAAAGGAATTTGAGTGAATTACCCTTGCTCTATCTCTCTCAAAAGGATTTCTATTATCAATATCAGTTTCAATATGCAGTCTTCCTCTAGAAAAATTAGGATTTGCAGCTAAGTGTTTAAACATATAAAAAATTATATTATAATTGTATGAAATAACTATAAAGAAATATTAATTAAATGGATAATAAATTAGAAGTCACTGAAAGTGCTCAAAATCACATAAACAAAATTCTTTTATCGGAAAATTCAAAATTTTTTAGAATTACTGTGTTGGGTGGTGGTTGTGCAGGATTTCAGTATAAATTTGATTTTTCCGAAAGTGTAAAAGAAGACGATATATTGTTTGAATATCAGAATGCAAAAGTACTAATTGATAAAACGTCCATTGAGTTAATTAAAGGATCTAAAATTGACTATGTCACTGAATTAATAGGATCTTCTTTTAAAATTTCTAATCCTCAAGCATCTTCTTCATGTGGTTGTGGTACCTCTTTCTCTATATAGATGAAAATAACTACATGGAATGTAAATTCAGTAAATGCACGTATAGAGCATTTGATTAAATTTATAAAACAAGATCAATCTGATATATATATTATTCAAGAATTAAAATGTACGAACGAAAATTTTCCTTCAAAAGAAATAGAAAATCTTAAATATAATTGTTATGTTAATGGACAAAAAGCTTGGAACGGAGTTGCTATAATTTCGAAAAAATCTATTAATATTACAAATAATAATATTCCAAATTATAAAGATGAAAATGCTAGATTTATTGAAACTGAATTAAAGTTAAAAAATATTAAAGGTAAAGTTAAATTAATAAACATATATTTACCAAATGGAAATCCAATTGAAACAGAAAAATTTGATTACAAAATTAATTGGATGAAAAAATTTAATAGCTATATTGAAAACTTAATCAATAATAATACTCCAGTTATAATAGGTGGCGATTTCAATGTTATTCCGAATGATGAAGATGTTTATTCTCCAGAAAATTTTAAAAATGATGCTTGTGCTCACCCACTAACAAGAAAATATTTTCGAAATTTATTAAATTTAGGATTTACTGATACTGTAAAATATTTTGTTGATGGAAATTCTAATTGGACTTTCTGGGGATACAGAGGAGGAAATTGGCAAAAAGGTAATGGTTTAAGAATTGATCATTTTTTAACAACTCCAGAATTAACAGACCTAATTAAAGAAGTTAAAATTAATAGAGATCCCAGAGGTTGGGAAAAAGCTTCAGATCATACCCCTGTTACTCTAGAATTTGTCAATTAATTAAATATCTGCGTATGTATGTGTTTCGTTTTTTGCACCTGGCTGAGTAACAGCACCTTCGTAAGCTGGTCCTACAGTTTGTGAATATTTCCAAATTGAGCCTGAGTTATGATTTGTCTTTCTTGGTTTCCATTTTCTTTTTCTATTCTCTATTTCTTCCTCAGTAATAGTTACATTTATTTCTCCCTTGACTGCATCAATAATAATTTCATCTCCATCTTTTAATAAACCAATCATACCTCCAACAGCAGCCTCAGGACCAACATGACCAATACAAAAACCCCTTGTTCCTCCAGAAAATCTACCATCTGTAATTAAGGCTACCGTTTCTCCTAAGCCTTGCCCATAAATTGCACCAGTGGTTGATAACATTTCTCTCATACCAGGGCCGCCCTTTGGTCCTTCATATCTAATAATTACTGCATCCCCTGCTTTAATCTCATTTTTGAGTACTGCAGTAAGTGCCTCTTCTTCAGAGTCAAAACATTTTGCTCTACCTTTAAAATTTAGATTAGTTAAGCCAGCAATTTTAGATATGCATCCATCTGGTGCAAGATTACCCCATAAACCTACAACTGAACTGTTATCACTAATTGGATTATCACATTTATAGACAACATCTTGATTTGTAGGAAAAATAACTTCTTTATGATTTTCAGCGATAGTTTTACCAGTAACAGTTAAACAATCACCATTTATATATCCACCATCTAACAATGATTTAATTACAGTAGGAACTCCTCCTACATCATAAAGATCTTTTGCTACATATTTTCCACCTGGCTGCATATCACCAATGTAGGGTGTAGAATTATAAATCTCAACAACATCTCGTAATGTAAACTTTAAACCTGCTTCATTAGCTATTGCAGGGAGGTGTAATGCTGCATTTGTTGAGCCACCAGTTGCCGCCACAACTCTAGCAGCATTAACTAAAGAGTTCAATGTTACAATATCTCTTGGTCTAATATTTTTTTCTAAGAGATTCATAATAGCTTTACCACTTTTTTGTCCATAGGATTTTCTTTCTTCAGTATTAACTGCTGGAGGCATAGCCGAGTTAGTTAAAGCCAGACCAATTGCCTCTGATATACATGCCATTGTATTAGCAGTAAATTGACCTCCACATGATCCAGCAGAGGGACAGGCAACTTGTTCAATGTCTTTTAAGTCTTGATCAGTAATAGTTCCGGCAGCATGTTTTCCGACAGCTTCAAATACATCAATTACTGTTACATCTTTACCTTTGTATTTTCCTGGAAGAATTGATCCTCCATATATAAATACAGAAGGAACATTTAATCTAACCATAGCCATCATCAAACCAGGCAAAGACTTATCACAACCAGCAAGGCCTACTATTGCATCATAACAATGTCCTCTTACAGATAGTTCAATTGAGTCTGCAATGACCTCTCTACTAATTAGTGATGATTTCATAGCTTCATGACCCATAGCAATTCCGTCTGTTACTGTAATAGTTGTAAACTCTCTTGGTGTTCCTCCAGCATCTTTAACACCTGTTTTTACATGTTGTGCTTGATCTTGTAGTGTGATGTTACATGGAGCTGACTCATTCCATGTGCTTACTACACCTACGAAAGGTTGGTAAATTTCGTGCTCTTTTAAACCCATAGCGTAGTAATAGGATCTATGAGGTGCACTCTTAGGGCCCACGCTAACATATCTACTTGGTAATTTAGATTTTCTATTTGAGCCTTTTTCTTCCATTCTAATTAATAGTATTTATTATTTGTTCAATTTTTTCAATAGAAGATTTATAAATATTTGCTTCATTTTTAAATTTGTCAATGATTTCTACCGAAGCTTTATTCATAAAGTTGTCATTATTTAATTTATCATTAACTTTATTAAATTTTTCTTGTTCAATTTGTTTTTTCTTATTCAGTTTTTTCAATTCTTCATCTGCGTCAATTATCCCTTCTAGAGGAACTAATACCGATAATGAACTCAGTACTATTAAAGATGAATTTTTATTAGGTTTAATTTTTTCAAAATATATATCCTTAGTCTTTAAAAAATTACTTATTTCTTTTTTTTGTTTAATAAAAAATTTATTAATTTCATCATTTTTAGCTTCAATATAGATATTTATTAATTTTTTATATGGAATATTTAGTTCGGATCTTAAATTTCTGACTGATGTTATAAAATCAATTAATATTTTAAAGTTTTTTTGAGAAATATTAAAAGAATTATTTGTAGTATAATTTATATAATTTTGATTCATTAAAAATGATTGATTATCAACTAGAGATTTCCATAACTTTTCGCTAATAAAAGGCATTATAGGGTGTATAATTTTTAAAACTTGAATAAATGTCCAACCGGAAACTTTTTTAATTTCATCAGAATATTTTTCATTGTTAAAATTTAGTTTAATAATTTCAATATACCAGTCACAATAAGAGTGCCAAACAAAATGATAAATCTTATTAGCTATTTCATGAAATAAATACTTTTCAGTAAATTGATCAAGTTGTGCAACCAATTCATTTAGTTCTTTTATAATCCATTTATTTGCATCAAAAGAAATATTATCAATGTTTATCTCATCTTTAAAAACAGTATTATTCATTTGTAAAAATTTTCCAGCATTCCATATTTTATTTGTAAAAGATTTATAACCCTTGACTCTGGCTTCTGATATCTTGACATCTCTTCCAGGATTTAAAAGAGATGTTAAAGTAAATCTTAGTGTATCAGCGCCATATTTATCTAATAGCTCTAATGGATCAATTATATTACCCTTTGATTTAGACATTTTTTGTCCTTTTTCATCTCGTATTAAAGGATGTATATAAATATCTTTAAAAGGTGTCTTTTTCATAAAATATGAACCCATCATCATCATGCGTGCAACCCAAAAAAAGATAATATCAAAACCAGTTACCAATACATTGCCAGGATAAAATCTTTCTAATTCATATGTTTTGTTTGGCCAATCTAATGTTGAAAAAGTCCATAAAGCAGAAGAAAACCATGTATCTAAAACATCTTCATCCTGTCTAAGATTGACTTCTTCACCATAATATTTTTTTGCATCTATTTTAGCACCTTCTAAAGTTTCATTTACAAAAAATTTATTATCTGGACCATACCAAGCAGGAATTTGATGACCCCACCAAAGCTGTCTAGAAATACACCATGGTTGAATATTTTCCATCCAATTAAAAAATGTATTTTCCCATTGTTTAGGAATAAATTTAGAATTATTATTTTTAACTGCTGCTATCGGATCTAATGAAAGTTTTTTTGCGTCACAAAACCATTGGTCAGTAAGCCATGGTTCAATTACAACTCCAGATCTATCACCATAAGGAATTACCATTTGATGTTTTTCTTCTTTAACTAATAAAGACATTTCATCTAGTTTTTTTATGATAAGTTTTCTTGCTACAAAACGATCTAATTTTTGAAATTCCTCAGATACATTTGAATTGAGTTTGGCATTTTCATCAAATATATTAATAAATTCTAAGTTATGCCTCTTACCAACTTCAAAATCATTAAAATCATGAGCAGGAGTAATTTTAACCGCTCCAGATCCCTTTTCTGGATCAGCATGTTCATCTGCTATGATTGGTATTTTTTTATTAGTTAATGGTAGTTTACAAAATTTACCAATAAAATTTTTATATTTAACATCATCTGGATGTACAGCAACTGCAGCATCTCCTAACATTGTTTCAGGTCTGGTAGTTGCAACTATGATATAACTGTTTTCATCAATAGGGTATTTTATATGCCATAAACTTCCATCAGTTTCTCTTTGTTCTACCTCTAGATCAGAAATAGCAGTTAATAACTTAGGATCCCAATTAACTAATCGTTTATCTTTATAAATAACTCCATCATTATATAATTTTACAAATACTTTCTTTACTGCGTTTGAAAGACCATCATCCATAGTAAATCTTTCTCTTGACCAATCTGCAGAAGCTCCTAGACGTTTTAACTGATTACTAATCTGACCACCGGATTCTTTTTTCCATTCCCAAACTTTTTCTATAAATTTTTCTCTTCCTAAAGATCTTCTATCTAAATTTAACTCACTTAACTTTCTTTCAACAACCATCTGCGTTGCTATACCTGCATGATCAGTACCAGCTTGCCATAATACTTCCATCCCCTTCATTCTATGATATCTAATTAATATATCTTGTACTGTCATTGTTAAAGCATGTCCTAGATGAAGTTGCCCTGTAACGTTAGGTGGAGGCATCATGATGGAATATGGCTCACCCCCCTTTATTGGTTTAAAACAATTTGAATTTTCCCATGATGAATACAGCTTCTTTTCATCAACTATAAAATTAAAGAATTTATCAAGTTCCATTATTTATTTTGAGTCAAAATATGTTTTTAATAATTTTGGTATCTTTTCTTCAAGAATTTTTTCAATTCTATTTTCAACTAAAAAACTTAATTTTTGATCAATTATATCATTAATCTCTTTGTTAATTTCATCAGATTTATGAAGAATTTTTATTGTTCCATCATTATTAACTTTTTGATTTAATATTAGAGTACTAGATGAATTAGTATTTTTTTTATCTAGAGTATCTTCTTCTAAAGCTTTTCTAATGACTTCCAATGATTCGTTAATTGAGTTTTCAGATTGCATAATTCTATTATAAATAATTTATAATAATTATAAATGTCTAATTTAATTTGGGAAGATATTCTTCAAATAATTTTATTAAAGAACCATCAAGAGCTAGTAAATTAAAATAGTTCATTAAGTAATTTTTATTCGCGTTTAAATACTCAACATTTGCATCTAGTAACTGACTTTCAGCATCTATAAGGTCAGTTATTGATTTAGTACCAAGATTATATTCTTCACTTGTTGTTTCTAGAAGAATATTTGCATATTTTATTTTTATCTTAGATGTTTTAACATTAGAAATGCTAACCAAATAATCTTTAAAATAATTAGAAACCTCAATTTCAAGACTATCTTTTAAGTCTTCCTTTAATATTTCTTCTTGTAAAATTTGTGAATTAAATTTTCTAATGTTAGACTTATCAATATTTTGCTGAAAAATTGGTATAGTAATTGTTAAACCTAGAGTAGCATTAGTATTTTCGGTTCCATCATCTATACGAGTACTATCTGAATATTCTGCTGAAGCAGTAATATCAATTGAAGCTTTATTAGAGCTCTTTTCTTTATCTAGTTCAATATTTTTAATTTTAATATTATTTTGGGAAATTAAAATACTAAAATTATTTTTCATTACACTTGATAAAATAACATCAAAATTTAGATCATTGTTAAGATCAATAAAATCTTCTAGATTAAATGCATCTTTTCCAACAATAGATTTAAATGTTTTTAAACTTAAGTTATAATTCTGCTCTGCAGAATAAACATTAGTTTCTGCTATCGCAAAAGCAGTTTCTGAATTCATAACATCAGTAATTGTGGCTGATCCTAATTCATATTTAAGTTTGGTTTCTTCTAAAAATCTTGAAACTGAGTCATAGTTTTTCTTATTTGACTCCAATGATTTTTCATAATTAATAACAGTTAGATATCCATTGATTGCTGATAAAGATAAATCTTGAACTGTATTATAAAAATTAATAATTTCGTTATTATATAATAATTTAGATTTTTCTATTTCAAGATTTTTTTCACCTCCGTCATATAAATTTTGAGTAGCGGAAAGTTTATATTTGTCTGTAAATGTTTCTGGGGTAGTTTCGTTTATTTTAGTTTTAGTATCAGAGTTAGAATAGGTGCCTGATATCGTTGCAGTTACAGTTGGAAGTTTTTTACCTATAGACTTTTCAATTGTTTCTTTACTTTCATTTAGTTTTTCAAAAGCAATTTGAACTTTTTTATTATTTTCAATTGTACTTTTCACAGAATCATTAATAGTTAATGCGAATACATTTTTAACCAGAATAATTGAAATTAATATTACGAAAGTTTTCATTAAAATTTAAAAATCTCCTCTTTATCTTGTATTTGATATTTAGTCATTACGTCAAATAAATATTCTGATGAATAAGATAGATCATTTCTTGTTATTTTATAAGTTTTCGATAGATTTTCATTAATCTTCTTTATATAGACTAGTCTCCCACTATTACTACTTATTTGTTTTTTCAAATTTTCTTCCAATTTAAATAATGGACCATCAATTAAAATTAAATCAAATGAAGATACTTCGGGGTAACCATCTAGTAATTTATTATTAAATATTTTAATATTAGTTTTCCTACTATTAGCTATATTATTTTTTAACATATTGAAAAGTTTCAAATCATCCTCAATTACGTATAACTCTTTACACAAAGCACTTATTAGAACTGAAAAATAACCAGTTAATCCTCCAATATGTAAAACGGTATCATTTTCATTAATATCAGAATATTTTATTAATTGAGCCAAGTGGAGATTTTTTAAATAACCTCTTTTAGGCGTTAAATCTAAATCTTTATCTAAATAACAATTTTTTTCTAAATTATTACTTAAGTATTTTTCCTTTGGAACAGTTTCAAATAAAGTTAGAATATTTTCCTCTTTTATTCTATTTGGTCTTAATTGGTTAATAACCATGTTTTTTCTAGCAATTTCAAATGTTTCGGTCATTTTTAATGAAAAGCTTTATATATAACTTTTATATAATCAATTAATTAAATTTTATTAATTATGCTTAATTTTATCACTAATTGACTTGAAATAATTTAATGATAATTACCAATTTTCTTTGGCTCGGTGGCAGAGTGGTGATGTAGGGGCCTGCAAAGCCTTGCACAGCGGTTCGATTCCGCTCCGAGCCTCCAAATTTTCCTTGTTTTTTTATTTTTTTTTATTAACAACAAATTTATGTTCCTCGGTAGCTCAGTGGTAGAGCAATCGGCTGTTAACCGATCGGTCGCTGGTTCGAGCCCGGCCCGGGGAGCCATTTAATATTTAAATTAACAAAAATATGAAGCTAATTATATTACCTTTTTTTTTATTCTCCCTGATCTCATTTTCATCTTTTTCAAACGAATATAGTCAATTTAATATATTTCTAACAGATGAGGAGAAATTTGATATTTGGGGGTCATACAATCGAGGTGAAGGTGCTGTAACAAGTGAATCACCTGATGAACTAATTTACAACCATACCTGTTTATTCTTATCTATTAACAAAGATAATTTAGATATAAAAAAAGGTTCATATGAAAGATATAAAAAAGTTAATAAGAATAAATTACAGGAACGCGTAGAGTATCTGACTAGTAAATCTTTTGATATGACAGATTGTAAGTTAGATTAGGATTTGACTACAGCTATATCGTCAAATCTTGTTGTGTAACAAGGTGATACGTTTTCTCTCTTCATTTTCCATATTTTTTCAATACCTTCGGAAGCAATTTTTAATGTTGAGCTTCCATATCTATTATTAACCTCATCTATAGTATTCATAATCTTGTCAGATATATCACGATCATAATCAAGTAATCCTCTTGTTAAATTATGTCTAGTTAATCCGTATAATATAACACCTGCTTTTTTATAACGATAACCAGAGCGATATATTTTTCTAATACCCTCCAGTGCCCTTTTAACAATTTTAATACTATTATTTGTAGGGTAAGGTAAATGCAATTTTATTGAATTAGAATATTGCTTTTCTCTTCTATTGAAATGATTAGTCAAAACAAAAACACTCATTGACTCTGCCACTAAACCCTCCTCTCTTATTTTCTCTGATACCCTTGATCCATACGTTGATACAGACTCCTCTAAATCAAATAATTTTTCTATTGGTTGACTAAATGATCTTGAAACGCAACAACTTTGTTTATCGCTTGGCACCAAATCAAGATCTAGACATGATACACCATTTAATTCTAAGTAAGTTTTTTCTCCTACTACTCCCATATTTTTTCTTATCCATCCTCTATCCATTTGTGAAAAATGATAAGCTGTATCAATATTATATTTTCTAAGAAAAATAGAAAGACGCCTACCTATGCCCCATACGTCCTCTATTTTTGTCAACTCTAGAGCTTTTTTTATATCTATTTTATTCTGTAATAAACATACGCCTTTATAATCTGATTTTTTCTTTGCTAAATTATTTGCTATTTTTGAAAGTGTTTTTGTCGGTCCAACACCTATACTTACTGGAATGCCAACCCATTTTTTTATTGTATTTCTAATATGTCGACAATAAGTATTAAGTTCATAATTTTCAAAACCATTTAAACCCAAGAAAGCTTCGTCTATTGAATATATTTCAATTTCAGATGAAAAACTTGATAGTGTTTCCATTACTCTTTGAGAAATATCACCATACAGAGAGTAATTCGAAGAAAAAACCCTGACCTTATTCTTCTGAATAATATTTCTTGCCTTAAAGTATGGTTCTCCCATTTTTATCCCAAGTTTTTTTGCTTCCTTTGACCTTGCTATAATACATCCATCATTATTTGATAAAACAACTATCGGTTTTCCTATAAGTTTTGGATTAAATATTCTTTCACATGATGCATAAAAGTTGTTGCAATCTATTAAAGCTATAGATTGGTTTATAGAATTATGATTTTTATGAAGTAGTTTTGTGTATGACATAAGTCACTACCCCCCATATAAAACATTCCATTTCCTCTTTGACTTGAATACTAGGATATTCACTATTAGCTGAAATTAAAAATAAGGACTGATCTTTTTTTTTTAATTTTTTAACTGTTAAATCACCAAAAATAGAGGCTATAACAATATCATCATTTCGTGGAGTAATACTTCTGTCCACTATAAGCAAATCACCAGATAATATGCCTGCATCTGTCATTGATGGCCCATTCGCTTTAACAATATAAGTAGCTGTTGGACGTTGAACCAGGTACTCGTTAAGATCTAGCTTATTTTCCATGTAATCTGTTGCTGGAGATGGAAATCCAGCGGATACTGAATCTAGAAAAAAAGGAGTTATTCTATCTACTTTTGACTCAGCTCTAAATATTAGGTTATTATTTTTTTTAGACATAATATTAAAAATAATTTTTAAATAATTGATAAATAATAATTATATTAGATATACAATTATTTGTTCTACTTTTGTTCTAATTTATCTAGAATGATAAAAAAGTCAATATAATATTTTGAAAATACTGTTAAAAAACAAAATGACTAATTTATTTGAAGAAGACTCATATCTAAAGGAATTTAAAACAAAAATAGAGAAAATTAATAGAGAAGAAAAGTATATAAAATTAATCGATACAGCCTTTTATGGAAAAAGTGGTGGTCAGCCAGGTGACAGGGGAGAAATAATAGTTGATGATCAAAAAATAGAAGTTTTAGATACTATAAAAAAAGACGGAGATATAATTAATGTATTAAAAGACAAAGATATTGGTGAAATAAAAGAAAATAGCGAAGTAGTTGGTAAAATTGATTGGAATGTAAGATACAAACATATGAGAATGCACACTGCTTTACATTTAATGTGCTCAATAATTCCTTTAGGTGTCACAGGTGGACAAATTGGCTTTGAAAAAAGTCGATTGGACTTCAATGACCCAGAAAAAAAAATAAATAAAGAAGAGCTAGAGGAAAAAATTAACTTACTTGTTAAAGATAATCATTATGTAACAAGTGAAATAATTGAAAGCAAAATACTAGATGAAAAACCAGAGCTTGTGAGAACAATGTCAGTCAAACCTCCTCAGGTAGATGGAAAAATAAGATTAGTAAGAATTGGAGAAGTTGATTTACAACCCTGTGGAGGTACTCACGTAAAATCAACTATTGAAATAGGTAGAATTCAAATTGGGAAAATTGAAAATAAAGGGAAAATGAATAGAAGGGTAAATCTATTATTATCTTCCTAATTAATGATTAAGAATTTGACTTAAGAATAGCTTTGTACGGTCACTCTCAGGATTATTAAAAAACTTGTCGGGGCTAGCCTCTTCCACAATTTTACCTTCATCCATAAATACCATTCTATCTGCAACTGTTTTTGCAAAACCCATTTCATGTGTAACAACTATCATTGTCATTCCACCTTCCGCTAAGTCTACCATAACATCAAGAACTTCTTTAATCATTTCAGGATCTAAAGCTGAAGTAGGTTCATCAAAAAGCATAATATTAGGTTTCATTGCAAGTGATCTAGCTATTGCAACTCTTTGTTGCTGACCACCAGATAGTTGACCGGGGTATTTATCTGCTTGTTCTGGAATTTTAACAATCTCTAATTGCTGCATTGCTAATTCTTCTGCTTCTGCTTTAGGCATTTTTTTTACCCAGATGGGAGCTAAAGTAATATTTTCTTTAACAGATAAATGTGGAAATAAATTAAATTGCTGAAAAACCATTCCAACTTCTTTCCTTACACTATCAATATTTTTTAGGTTTCCTGTTAACTCAATACCATCAACAATGATTGTACCCTCTTGATGTTCTTCTAAACGATTGATACATCTAATCATTGTAGATTTACCAGAACCTGAAGGTCCACAAACAACAATTCTTTCTTTTTTCTTAACTTCTAAGTTAACGTCCTGCAACACATGAAAGTCACCAAACCACTTGTTTACATTTTGTAATGAAATAATTGAATCATCTGACATAATTAATCTGCTCCCATATTAATACCTGTTTTAAGCTTTTTTTCCAAATATAAACTGTATCTCGACATCCCAAAAGTGAAAATAAAGAAAACTAAAGAGACAAAAAAATAAACTTCATATGCTAATCCTAGCCATGTTGTATCAGCTAAAGCCCCTCTTCCAATTCCAAGTAAATCCAATAGACCAACAATAATAACTAAAGTTGTGTCTTTAAATAGTCCAATTGAGGTATTCACAATTGACGGAATTGATATTCTTATTGCTTGAGGTAAAACTACTTTTCTATTCATTTGCCAATAACTTAAACCAATTGATCTAGCAGCTTCGTATTGACCCTGAGGAATAGCTTGCAATCCACCTCTAATAACTTCTGCCATATAAGCAGCTTGAAATAATGTAACGGCAACTAATACACGAGCCAAGCCATCCATATCTATACCTTCAGGTAAAAATAATGGCAACATTACCATTCCAAAAAATAAAAGTGTAATTAATGGTACACCTCTTATGAATTCTATAAATAATGTACACATCATACTTATAACAGGAAGATTAGATCTTCTTCCAAGAGCAAGTACAATACCAAGAGGAAATGCTAGAGCTATACCTGTGCATCCCAAAACTAAAGTTACTAATAAACCACCCCATTTATTTGTAGATACAGGTTCAAGTCCAAGACCTCCATTTAAAAGAAAAAAAGCTATTATTGGAAATACATAAGTAAATTTAAGGAAATGTTTTCTAAATGGAAATTTATCAAATAACAATGGCACTATTGCTACTGCCAACATTATGTAACTAAGATTAACTCTCCAAACTTCTTCTCTTGGATAAAAACCATACATAAATTGATAAAACCTAACATAAATGATTGCCCAACAAGCTCCTCCAGTTTCGGGATCAAGAACTCTTGAACACATTTCTCTATTGATGATTTCTTCACCATTAAAATTATATTTAAAGTCAGCAGCAAAAACTGTCCAATTAAGTATCCAAGGAATAAATTGAAATAGAATATATAAGACAAACAGAGAAATTAATGAATTTACCCAATTTGAAAAAAGATTCATTCTAAGCCAGCCCAAAATACCAGTTGTAGCAACAGGAGGTTTTCTTGATTGAATTATTTCATTCATATTATTTCTCTTTAAATTGTATACTTCGATTATAAATATTCATAAACAAAGATATTGTTAAACTAATAGTAAGATATGTTGCCATTACTATAACCATACACTCTATTGCTTGACCAGTTTGATTTAGCCTTCTTCTTGGCTGTAATTTCAAGTTTTATTCTTAGGAAATGGGCTAAAAAAAGACAAGATACTACTGGCAGACAGTTTCCTGTTATTACTTCGGCTTTTGGGATGATTGTTTTCCTACCCTTACTATTATTTTTTATTCTCGGTTCTCCTCTGTCTTTTGACTACCCAGCGCTAAAAGGTTTTAATTTCAAAGGCGGAATGGTTATTAGACCTGAATTCATTGCTATGTTTTTAGCTTTAACTATTTATACGGCCGCTTTCATTTCAGAAACTGTAAGGTCTGGTATAATGTCAGTTACAAAAGGTCAAAGAGAAGCTTCAGCTTCTCTTGGTTTAAAAAAAAGTTGGATAATGAGACTTGTTATTATACCTCAAGCCTTAAGAGTAATTGT
>CABYIF010000019.1 GCA_902518985.1 uncultured Alphaproteobacteria bacterium
TCAGATTGTCTTACAACAGCAGATAGGCATGTATTTTTTAAATTCATGGTTAAAACACTTGCTGAAAAAAGAGGATTGAGAGCAACTTTTATGCCAAAACCTTTTGCAAATAAAACAGGAAACGGATGTCATGCTCACGTTTCAGTATGGAATAAAGCAGGGCAAAATGTTTTTTTAAGTGAGAATGATAAATTGGGTTTATCTAAGCAAGCATATAATTTTATTGGGGGCATTATGCATTCCGCAGAAGCTTTAACGGCTTGGTTTAACCCAACAATAAACAGTTTTAAAAGAATAAATGCACCAGTTACAGATTCTGGAGCAACTTGGTCTCCAAACACTATAACTTACTCAGGAAATAACAGAACACATATGATTAGAGTTCCAGGCTCAGGAAGATTTGAGCTTCGCTTAATGGATGGAGCCGTTAATCCTTATCTTCTTCAAGCAGGTATAATTGCGGCCGGACTTGATGGAATTAAAAATAATAGAAAACCAGGAAAGCCAGTTCATGTAAATATGTACGAAGAGTCACATAAAGTTAAAAACGCAAAAAAACTTCCAAAGACTCTAGATATAGCTTTATCAAATTTATCTAATAGTAAAATGATGCAAAAAGCATTTTCAAAAAGTACGATTGATTCTTATGTAAAATTAAGAAAAAAAGAAATTAAACAATTTAAGACATCTAATGAAAGTAAAAAGAAAGGTATTACCAATTGGGAAAGAAAAAATACTCTTGATTGTTAATAAAATTAAATGACAAAAGTTGGCTGGAGAGATTTTATTGTTTGGCAATGCAGTCTTAGACAAAGAAACTTTAGGATGTTCAAAGGAAAGCCGTCTGACGGTGTAATTTGTCAAGTATATGATAAAAAAACCAATACTGAAATTAAAAAATTTTTTACCATTCTTTTAGAAAAACAAGTCAAAGAAGCTGCAAAGATGTTTGAGTATATGAATAGGAGAACTTATGACCCTGAAGAAAGATATTCAAAAGCAGTAAAATTATTTTCATCTGAGTATTTTAATACTCCAGAAAATTTTGATGGACGTTTTACAGCAACATTTTTGAAGAATGATAAATTTGTTAATAATTTAAAGTCTTCAAAAAAATATAATGTTCAATTTTTTGAGAGAGATACTGGTTTTGATTTTCCTGTAAAAATCAAAAAACTAAAAAAGAGAGATAGTGAATGGCAATGTACTTTTTGGCATAATCTTATGTTTAACCCTTCCTTAGATGACAACATAGAAGTACTATTGTTTACCCCAGTGAAAACTGAATTAAAAAGCAAAAGTTAATTTTTTTTATAAGCTTTTTTTAAAGTCACAAGTGGATGATTTGATGACATTTGAAATTTAATTAATAATTCTCTTGCAATCATATCTCTATCTTGCTGATCTTTTGGTAACTTTAAGTTTGAAGGAGTTGTAACCCATCCATTAATGTTTCTATCAAAAACAGCAGGCTTCCCATCTTCATAACCCATATGCACATCTTCTAGCCAATTTAGATCATCCCAGCCCATATGCTCTATATATTTTTTTAGAAAAGGAGTTAGTCTGTCATAATCTGGAAGTAAATTTACATCATATCGATAACCAATATGCTGTCCTATCATTTTTTCACGAGCAGTTTTAATTCCCTTATCTTTAACTTTAATAGTAGAAGATTTTTTTTTAACTTTTGCTTTTTTCTTTTTAGCCATTTTATCTCCTAAATTGAATGAAAGTTGTCAACGCCTACTGTATAATCAGTACCAGCTAGTGGTACTTTGGCAAGTGCTGATGCTTCCATAGTTAAGGCTGCTAAATCTTCAGGTTCTAAAGAGTGAATGTTAGTTTTACCACATGCTCTTGCAAGTAATTGTGCTTCAAGTGTCATTGAATGTAAAAAGTTATAAACTCTTAATGCTGCATCATCAGGATTTAGTCTTTTTCTAAGTTTAGGATCTTGAGTTGCTACCCCTACAGGACAACGTCCTGTATGGCAATGGTAACACTCACCAGCTTCAACTCCTAATTCCTTTTCAAAATCTGCTTCTGGAATATCTTTATTACAGTTCAATGCAACTAATGCTGCAGTTCCAACTGATATACAATCGGCACCAAGTGCTAAAGCTTTAGCCATATCAGCACCATCTCTTAGTCCACCAGCAAAAATTAGAGTAACATCACCAGATTTTCCAACATCATCTAGCGCTCTTCTTGCTTCTCTAACAGCTGCTATACCTGGAATACCAGTATTAGCCGCAGCAATATGAGGACCTGCTCCAGTCGAACCTTCCATACAATCTAAATATATTGAGTCTGGGTCACATTTTGCAGCCATACGAACATCATCATAAACTTTTGCTGCACCAAGTTTTAATTGAATTGGAACTTGATTATCTGTTAATTCTCTTAGTTCTTGGACTTTTAGTGCCAGATCATCTGGACCAAGCCAATCAGGGTGTCTAGCTGGTGACCTTTGATCTATTCCAGCAGGTAATGATCTCATTTCAGCAACTTGATCAGTAACTTTTTGACCCATCAAATGACCGCCCATCCCTACTTTCTGACCTTGACCAATAAAAACTTCGATTCCATCAGCCAATTGTGCGTGATGAGGATTAAAACCATATCGTGATTGAATACATTGATAATACCATTTATGGGAGTATCTTCTTTCATCAGGTATCATTCCACCTTCTCCAGAACAAGTTGCGCTACCTGCCATTGTCGCACCCCTAGCAAGTGCAGTTTTAGCTTCATAGGATAAGGCTCCAAAGCTCATCGAAGTGATATAAACTGGTATATCAAGCTCTATTGGATTTTTGCATCTTGGCCCAATTACTGTTTTTGTTTCACATTTTTCTCTGTAACCCTCAATAACAAACCTAGTTAAAGTTCCAGGAAGAAAAGTTAGGTCATCCCAATGTGGTATTTTTTTCATCAATGCCATACCACGCATTCTATATCTACCTAATTGAGACTTAATATGAATGTCGTTTATAACATCAGGTGTAAATATAGCGTTACGACCTAAAATACTTTTATCTTGCTTCTTTTTTTTACTAGTTGCCATTGTTACTTCCTTCCAATTAAAATTAAATTGCTCCTTTTCTTTCAGTAGGTTCTAAATTGTCATAGTTCCATAATTTTTTTCCTGACACAATTTTTGTCATTTTTTTAAAATCAACTTTTTTATCTATTTCAGCTACTTTAAGTTTTCTTTTTAACCATGATACATCTAAGTCTGTCATTTCTGCTTCAACTGCATCAGCACCAAGTGATTTTATATTTCCACCAACAAAAATTGTTCCGTCGTAAAGTGAGTCTGCTAGGTTTGGACCTACATCACCCAAAATGACAATTCTTCCTCGCTGCATCATAAAACCTGTAAAAGCTCCTGCATCGCCACCTACTATTATGGTTCCGCCTTTCATATCTATTCCTGATCTAGCGCCAACACTACCTTTGCAGATTAAATCTCCACCTCTTATTGCTGCTCCAAAACAGGATCCTGCATTTTTTTCAACTACAACTTTTCCGGCCATCATATTTTCTGCACATGACCATCCAACTCTACCTGATATTCTAACATTTGGACCATCAGTTGAACCAATACCAAAATATCCAAGGCTGCCTTCAACAATAAGATTAAGTTTATTTAATATACCAACACCAATACTATGTTTTGATCCCGGATTTTTAATAACAATTGTTCCATATCCTTCTGACATTAACTCTCTAATTTTTCTATTTATGTCTAAACATTCTATATTTGAGGCATCAATTTCGGTTCTTTTATTAAAATCAACATCGTAGGCATCGTGATAGAAAAAATTTTCTGACTCCTCTGGATTGAAGAAAACTTGTTGTGTACGTCCAGTTAGTACTTCTTCATGTAATCCCATCTCACTGGATTTATGTCCTTTTATGCTTGCCATACTTTAACCTCCCCTTCATATGGATCATAGGTATCAATCTCGGTAGGCATAACACTTCTGATTGCAACTTCCTCTGAGGCAAGTGCTACTAAGTCATCACTTTCATATAATACCATAGGTTTAGCAGCCATGGTATCTTTAGCCATGCCAAGCTTATCCTTAGTGGCTACAAGATAAGTAAAGACTCCATCTAAATGTTCTAATGAACCTCTCATTGCTTCCTCTAGTTCCATTCCTTCTCTAATTTTATCAGCTAGATATACTGCAATTAGTTCAGAATCACATGAAGACAAGAAGCGCATTCCTTTTGCTTCAAGTGCTCTTCTGTTATTCCAGTAATTTGTTAATTGACCATTGTGCACAACCGAAACATCGCTAAAAGGATAAGCCCAATATGGGTGGGCAGATCTGATATCAACTCCAGATTCAGTTGCCATTCTTGTATGACCTATTCCATGTGTACCTGGGAATTTATTTAAATTATATTGATCAGCTACTACTGATGCATCACCAATATCTTTAATTAGTTCTAATGATTTTCCTAAAGATTGAATTTCTGTTTCTTCAACTGACTCAACCTTCTTAGCAAGATCTAATAAATCACCCTCATATGAAATAATATATCTGAAAGAATAATCAGTGATTTTTTTATCAGCATGTACTGTAGCTCCTACTTCACTGATTTTTTTATCCACTTCTTTTCTTCTAATAGCATATACGGCTGGGTCCTCCTTGACAGCCGTTGTGCCTTCTTTAACATTTTCACCAACTTTAAATCTAAGAATATAATTATTTGATTCACCTTCTCCATATAAAGCATAACCAGTTGAGTCAGGTCCGCGATGCTTTAATGATTGAAGCATTTTTTGCATCTCACCTCCAACATTGTTAGATTTACCTCTATGAATAATTCCTGCTATTCCACACATAAGTTATCCTTTATTTTATTATGGTAAGATATCGAGGTATGTATCAACATCCCACTGCGTTACAGCTGAAAGGAATTTTTCCCACTCGTCTCTTTTGTAATGCATAAATACTTTCAGCATTTCATCAGGTAAAGCTGATTTAACGACTTCGTCACTCTCCAACCTGTCTAAAGCCTCACCTAGAGTTAAAGGAAGTTTTTCAACTTTTTTACCTGCTTTCATTGCTTCGTAAATATTTTGTTTTTCAGGTTCTCCTGGATCAAGCTTATTTTCTAGACCATCATCAAATGCCTTGAGCATACCTGCTCCCATTAAATAAGGGTTGTGTGTAGAATCAACAGATCTGTATTCAACTCTTCCTGGAGCAGAAACTCTAACACTACATGTTCTATTTTGATATCCCCAATCAGCATATACTGGAGCCCAAAAACCAGTATCCCAAAGTCTACGGTATGAATTAACAGTTGGTGACCCAAGACAAGTTAATGCAGGTAAATGCACTAATAGGCCTGCAATACTCTGTAATCCTACAGGGCCAGGCTTCACTTCATCAATTTTTGGATCTGGCATAAACATATTTTCACCGCCTGAAATATGAGTAAATACTTGCTCCATTCCTGGAAGTGGGTTGTTCCCAACTGGAGTAGACTTTAAATCTCCACCTTTCCAAAGTGAAACATTAGTATGACATCCATTTGCAGAGACACCCATAAATGGCTTACTCATAAAACAAGCAATTAAGTTAAATTCTCTAGCTACTTGTGCACAAATTTGTCTATATGTACTTAATCTATCAGCATTACGTAAAACTTCATCGTACATAAAATTTAGTTCTAATTGACCTGGAGCATCTTCATGATCCCCTTGAATTACATCTAAGCCCATTGCTCTAGAGTACTCTATAACCTTCATATAAACAGGTCTTAATGATTCAAATTGATCTATGTGATAACAGTATGGTCTTGAAAAGCCATCACCTGTAGGTTCGCCATTTTCTTTCTTAGTTAACCACATCATTTCAGGCTCAGTGCCCGCTCTCATTTGCATTCCATGTTTGTTTTGAAATTCGTCTTGGAAAATTTTTAAGTTACCTCGACAATCTGATGTTAAATGACCACCTGGATTTACTTCTTCTTCTCTATTCCTAAAGCAAGTTACAAAAACTCTCGCTATTCTTTTATCCCATGGAAGCTGAACAAATGTTTCAGGTTCTGGAATTCCAACCAGCTCAGATGCCTCTGGTCCATAACCTATGTAGTCACCATGCCTGTCGATAAACAAATTTGCAGTTGCTCCATATACTAATTGAAAACCTTTTTCAGCTATAGACTCCCAATGATCGGCTGGTACGCCTTTACCAACAATTCTTCCAGTCACAGAAATAAACTGATAATAAATATATTCAATTTTTAATTCGTTAATTTTTTTTCTAACATCCTTAACAAGTTTGTCACGACCTGTTGCGTTAACAAATTTTTCTAAATCAGTCATTTTTTCCTCCCGTTCAACCTACTTAACTCCATGGAAATGGACTGTTTGATGTAGGATGTAAATTTCCTTCTTCATATCTTGAAAACCTAAAAGGCTCTAGTAAAGAACTTTTTTCTCCAAGCACTTCTTCGGCTACAAGTTTTCCAACTCCAATCATTTTATAACCATGATTTGAGTCAGCAATCAAGTAAACATTTTCTCTAAAAGTATCAAAAATTGGGAAAGAATCTGGAGTAAAACATCCTAATCCCCCAGTAGTTCCCTTTTTAAATAGGTGAGACTTACCTTCAAATCGTTTATGGCAATGAGCTAAAGCTGATGTCCACATATGGGCAAAATGATCGTCTAGGGTAAACTCTGTAGATTTTGGACCATATGGATCAACAGAAATTCCTTCACCCCCAGCTTTGCCAACTTTATATGGAGAGGAGCCGCCTTGTATACCATTAAAATGAAAATCAGGTTTATAATAAATACCCCATAACTCATCTGTAATTAATGATTTATCAACGTCTGAGTATAAAGGCGCATCTGTGTCTACATGCAATACAGGAGGCATATTACCATCTTCCGTTTTTAGAAAGTTAGGCTCAACTCCTAAGACACCTTCTGTTAAATACCAATATTGCCACATAGGTACATCAGTATGCATTTCACCTTTTGAATTTTTAATTGAAATTTGATTTGGTAGATCCATCATATCCCAAAAAGTTTTTACCCAAGGTCCTGCACCTACGATTACATTATCACATTTAATTAGTCCTTTATCAGTTTCTATACCGGTTACTGCATTCGAGTTAGAGCCAAATTCAAATCCTTTAACTTCTGTTCCAGTTAAAATACGCACGCCTTCTGCTTCTGCTTTATCAGCTAGAGCGTAAATAGATGAAGTATTATTAGCGTATCCACCTCTTTTTTCATGCAAAATACTTGTTATACCCTGGGCTTGCCAATCACTAAAATATTTTTTCATGTAATTTTCAGACTCTTTTTTTCCTTGAATAAATACTGAGTCATATCCTATGTTTTTTTGCTGAGCATAAATCTCTGATACATCGCTCTCCATACAGTCAGGGCTAATTTGCATATAACCTACATCATGATAATGAAAATTTTTGGCATCACTTTCCCATACTTCAACACACATTGCCATTAACTCTCTCATAGCAGGTTGGTAATAATTGTTTCTGATAACGCCACATGCGATTCCACTCGCTCCAGCTGCGATACTATCTTTATCAATTACAATAATCTTTGAGCCATCACCCTTGCCTTTGGCTTTTAATTTTGCGGCTAGGTGCCAAGCTGTACTTAGTCCATGTATACCTGCACCAATGATGGCATACTCAACTTTAGATGGTATAGACATTTTTAACTTCCTTTTTAAAACTTCCTTTTTTATAAGTATTATTTTATTGAATTTAATGCTTAAAGTAATTGTTTCGTTTAGTGAAACAAGTTTAAAAAAAGGGTTTAAATACCTAGTTATTTGTTAATCTTTTTGATATAATTTCAGCCGTCTTCATTACTTTCATAGATAATTCAGGTATTGTTTTAATATTAATGGTGCTTTTAGTTCCTGATATAGATATCCCTGCAATAGCCCTTCCCTGGGAGTCTAGTATGGCTGATCCAACACCATACACATAATCAAAAGTCTCAGCTTGATTAATACTAAAGCCAGATTTCCTAGCTCTATTTAATTCAGCTAAAAGTTTATCTACAGATGTTAGGGTATTTTTAGTGTGTTTATAAAGTGAATAGGATTTATATATATTTTTTAATTCATCAATTGTCTTAAAAGATAAAATTGATTTACCTAAAGCTGTACTGTGAGCATCCTGTCTCATCCTAAATGATCTAGGAGCATCATCACCAGTTGGATCTACTTTATCGCAATAAACAATATGAGGTCCCTCTAAAACAGCAAGATAAGTTATATGCTGAGTGTCGTATGCTAATTTTTTAATATCTTCAAAACATAGTGTTGTTAGTGTTTTTAAAAAATCTGATTTATCACCAAAATCAAATATCTTATGTCCTAACGAATATAGGTTAGTTGAATTGTCTTTAAATATATATCCCAAGCTTACTAAGTATGTGAGTATTCGAAATGCTGTAGCTCTATCAAGTTTTGTCATTGAGGCAACCTGACTTGCTTTAAGTGGATTGGGAGATTTACCAACACATTCAATAATTATAAGAGCTTTTTTTATAGAACCACTTATGTAATTTCTTGTCATATTTAATAATTTTAAAAAACTTGCATTTGATAATAAATTATCTTTTAATTAATTAAAAATAATTATTATTTTAAAATGAAAAAATCTACTCTTAAAATTATCAAAGATGTACCTTTTTTAAAGAATATTAAAAAAATTAGTAAAGTAGATGGCGGAATTACAAATCAAAATTTAATGATTACAAACTTTGATTATAAGAATTATTTTGTTAGAATTTGTAAAAACATACCTGAGCATCTTATTGACAGAAAAAATGAAATTAATTCAAGCATTGCTGCGTCTCATATAAAAGTTTCTCCAAAAGTATTATATTCAAATAATAAATTGATTGTTTTTGAATTTATTAAAGGAGAAACACTTAATGAAAAAAATGTAAAAAAAAATATTAAACAAATAATAGCCTTGATAAAAAAAGTTCATAATGAAATTCCAAATAAAATTAATGGCCAATCTTATATATTTTGGGTATTTCACGTAATTAGACATTACAAAAATTTTCTAGATAAAAATAATAGCAAATATAAAAAAATACTTAATGATTTGGTCAACAAATCTATAAAAATGGAAACTTTAGGGTCTCCTTATGAAATAGTTTATGGTCATAATGATTTACTTGCAGCAAATTTTATAAAAAAAAATAAAAAATTGTTTTTAGTTGATTGGGAATATGCAGGTTACAATACACCTTTGTTTGATTTAGGGGGATTAAGCTCAAATAATAATTTTAATAAGCGTGAAGAAATTTTGATGTTAGAAAATTATTTTGAATGTAAAATTTCCAATTCTTTGTTAAACAAATACTATTGTCTTAAAACTGCGTCACTACTTAGAGAAACAATGTGGAGTATGGTAGCTGAAATTATTTCTAATATTGATTTTGATTATAAAAGCTACACTGAACAGAACTTGGAAAACTTTAAAAAATCTTTTCAAAAACTTGAGTTATAGTAGCATCTTATTTAATATATTAACTTTTACTCTATTATGTATATAATAATATAATGGAACTGAGTTTAGAAAATCTTCAAATTAAAAGAAGCAATCCAATAATATTAGGTCAAGCAGGGTTACCAAATAATGTTGAAAGATATCATTTAAGGGGTATGGAAATGATAGGCTTAGATATCTTCGTAGAAGATAAATTAACATTTTTAAACATTGAAGGTTCTCAAATCTGTGAAATTACTTTTTTTGATAATCAGGGAAAATGTAATTCTTTCACTAATAAAGATTTCAAAGGAGAGGCAAATTTTATAAAATATAAATTCAAAGAAAAAAATTATGAAAATTTTATAGAAAAACTTAAGAAAAAGAAATTTGATTTTAAAAATATTAAATCTCTAAATATATTTAACAGAGAAACGCTTAGTGGTGATAAAATTGACTTTAACGTTGAAAAGGATGGTTTTATATTAATTGCAGCACCAGGTATGGATATGGAGGTTAACTCTAGTGAAGTTGCAACCGATATTTATATTTATGTAGAAAGAAAAAATAAAAAAAATTTTAAGGAAAAACCTGCTTTACCAGAACCACTGGCTAATGTTAAAAATGAAATTTTTATTAAAGATAGTTCTGCTGTTTCTTACGAAGTAAAAAAAGGTGACTTCATACAAATTATAGATCTTTATGGTAGGCAGTGCTCTGATTTTAATGCATTTGATAGTGACTCATTGCAAAAGGGTAAAGAATATTCAATAGATCCAACTGCCACACGTTCATTAATAGGTAATTCTTATCCAATGCCTGGATTATCTTCAAAATTCTTTGATAAAAATCAAGATCCACTCATAGAAGTAATGCAAGATAGTATTGGCAGACATGATACTTTTGGAACAGCTTGTTCATTGAAGACTTATGAAGACCAAGGCTATTTTGGACACGTAAATTGTTCTGATAATTTTAATTATTCATTGGACAGTTATGGTGTTGATAAAAGAAAAGCTTGGCAAGCAGTAAATTTATTTTGGAATACAGGAATAGATCATGCAAATGTATTTACTTCAGAAATGCCATGGTCAAGACCTGGAGACTACGTGTTATTTCAAGCACAAAAAGATTTAGTTTGTGTTTCCTCAGGTTGTCCTGATGATATTGATCCTGCAAATGACTGGAATCCAACGGATATATTTGTTAGAATATATAGTGAAAAAAATAAATTTTCTAAATCAATTGGATACAGAAAGAATGCAGAAGCGGATTTTATGTTAACTAAAGAAACAGGTTTTCACCCTCGCACATCTAAACTTACAAAAGATATGATGGAAAGTTCTGGTTATTGGATACCTGCTAAATATAATAATTATGGAAGTATTTCTGAATACACAGCATGTAGAGAAAATGTTGTTGTGATGGATTTATCTTCATTAAAAAAATTTGAAGTAGTAGGTCCGGATGCCGAAGAATTAATGAATACTGCATTAACAAGAAATGTAAAAAAATTATCTGTAGGTCAAGTTGTATATTCTGCAATGTGCTATGAAAATGGAACAATGATTGATGATGGAACGCTATATAGAATGACCGAACATAATTTTAGATGGATTTGCGGAAGTGATTATTCAGGTGATTGGTTAAGAGAACTTTCAAACAAATTCAGTTTAAGAGCATGGATAAAATCATCTAGCGATCAACTACATAATATTTCTGTACAAGGACCAAATAGCAGAAAACTGCTAAATAAAATAATTTGGACTTCACCAGACCAACCAGAAATAAATGATTTACAGTGGTTTCATTTTTCAATTAGCCGTATTGGTGATCACAAAGGACCTCCTTTAATGGTTTCAAGAACTGGCTATACAGGTGAACTAGGATATGAATTATATTGTCATCCAAAAGATGCCTTAGCAGTCTGGGACGCAGTCTGGGAAGCTGGGCAAGAATTTGAAATAGCCCCTATGGGATTTGAGGCCTTGGATAAACTAAGAATTGAAGCTGGGCTTATACTTGGTGGACACGAATTTAGTGATCAAACAGATCCTTTTGAGGCTGGAATTGGTTTTACTGTTCCTTTAAAATCTAAAGAAGTAAATTTTATTGGAAAAGATGAATTGATAAAAAGAAAAAATAACCCTCAAAAAAAATTAGTAGGATTAGAAATAAGTGGAAATGAAGTTGGTAACCATGGTGATTGCGTGCATATAGGTAAAGCGCAAATAGGAATTATTACAAGCGGAACACTTTCTCCTACTCTTAACAAAAATATTGCTCTTTGCCGAATAGATGTAAAATACTCAGATATAAATACAAAGGTTGAAGTTGGAAAATTAGATGGTCATCAGAAAAGAATTCCTGCTAAAGTTATAAATTTTCCTTTTTATGATCCGACAAAATCTAGAGTTAAGGCTTAGTCTATTTTGTTGATAAATAAGTCTCCATAGAATCATCCATAGCCTCTAACCATGAAGTATGGTGACTAGGGCCTATAGTGCCTGTAACAGGAGATGAAAAAGATTTGTCTCTGTAAGTAAGTATATTTGACTCTTTATCATGTTCCCAATCATAGAAATGTTTTTTAATTAATTCAAAATCAATTTTTGGATAATCTGTGTCTTTGCAAAGATCCATGCAGTAATCAGTTTGAAAATCAATCATTTGATATGGATCTTCCAATGCCTCTTCTTTATCTACCCATATTTTAATATCAGTTGAAATTTCATCTTTATTAGGTAAATCAATTTTTTTCATAATTATATCTCTAACAAACCAAGCTTGGGCATCAAACATATTAAATGTGTGAAACTGATCCTGCATACCTAAATAAAATAAATTTTGATTATTTTCCCAAACAACACCTTTATATAACTTTGGAGGATATAATCTGTTATGTGTTTTTAGCCTTAACTCTTCTTCTAAAAATGGAAAATGATGCAAGTATCCAGAGCATAAAATTAACACATCCATTTCTTGAACTGTTCCATCTTTAAAAATAGCCTTGTTGCCATCAATTTTATTTAAATAATGAACTTCTTTCATTCCTTTTGGCCAATTAAAGCCCATTGGATTATTTCTATATCCAATTGTTACTGTCTTTGCTCCATACTTAAAACATTGTAAAGACACGTCCTCCGCTGAATAACTGCTGCCTAAAATAACTACATTTTTATCTCTAAATTCCTCTGCGTCTCTGAAGTCATGAGAATGCATAATTCTACCTGGAAAATTGTTCATACCTTCATACTCAGGTACAAAAGGAACAGAAAAATGACCATTTGCTACAATTACATAATCAAAATAAACTGTTTCTAATAAATTATTTTTTTTATCTCTTGCAGAAACTTTGAAACCATTTCCATCAACTTCAACATTTTCAACAGTGGTATTAAATTTTACCAATTTTTTTATATCTGATTTTTCTGCTCTACCTATTATGTAATCTCTTAAAACTTCCCTAGGTGGAAATGATGGTATTGGTTTTTTAAAGTGTTCATCAAATGAATAGTCTGCAAATTCTAGACACTCTTTTGGACCATTAGACCACAAATATCTGTACATACTATTGTGAATAGTATCGCCATATTGGTCAGTGCCTGTTCGCCAATTATAGTTCCACAATCCGCCCCAAGTTTCTTGCTTTTCATAACATATGATTTCTGGAATTTTATCTCCTTTTTTTTCAGCTTGATGAAAGGATCTCAACATTGAGAGACCGCAGGGGCCAGATCCAATAATTGCAACTTTTGTCATTTTTCTCCCAAAATTATGTAAAATTAGAGCTATTATTTATTATAATTTATGATTTATAAAGTAAAAAGTTGTTTTATATTATGAAATAAATGTATTTTTTAATGCTTATATAGATTACTCTAAAATCATAATTTACGTAAATAACATAAAACGGGAGGTAATATGTTTAAATTATTTAGAGCAATTGCAATAGCTGCAACTCTAATTTCAATGACTACAATTGCAAGCATTTCAAAAGCTGCTGATCCAATTAGAATACCTGTTCTAAACTGGACAAGTCAGATTGTTATGGCAAATGTTATGCAACAAATATTTCAAGAAATGGGTCATACAGCTGAGCTTGTTCCTGCTGAATCTGCTTCAAGATACGAAGCGGTAAGAATTGGGGATCTTCATGTTGCTCATGAAACATGGGAGTCAACAATGGCTTTACCATTTTATGAGGCAATGGATAAAGGAGGTCTTATTGACGCCGGTAGCCATGATCTAATCACATTTGAAGAAATGGGAGTTCCAAACTGGGTAATTGAAGAAGGACTGTGTCCTGGTCTACCTAGTTGGGAAGCTTTAAAATCTCCAGAGTGTGCGAAGAATTTTGCTACAGCTGACTCTGATGGAAAAGGTCGTTGGTTAGAAGGTCCTTATGAATGGCATACTGACGTTATGCCTAATAGATTAAAAGGTCTTGGAATAGACGATCTATGGACAGTAAAATTTGCAGGAAGTGCTGATGCACTATGGGCGGAATTGAAAGCAGCAAAGGCAGAGGGTCGTGGAACAGTTATATTTAACTGGTCACCAAACTTTACAGATGCAGCTGGATTTACTTTCATAGAATTTCCACCATACTTTGAAGGTTGCAGATTAGAAAATGGAGGATCTTTGGAAACCACTGGCTGTGGATCTCCAAAAGGATGGCTCAAAAAAGCCGCTCACATTAAGTTCCCTCTATCACATCCTGATGCATATAAATTCTACACAAAGATGTCTTTCACTGCTCCACAAATTGGAACTATGGCTGACCTAGTGGATAACCAGGGTTTGAGTCATGCAGATGCAGCTTCACAATTTATAGCTGATAACAGAGACCTTTTTGATCTTTGGAAAAATTAATTAAATTTTTTTAAATCCCCACATTCTTGTGGGGATTTTTTTATTTTTTTATCATATAAATCATATTTAAATATAGAGTCTTAATATGAACATTAGCCAAAATAACAACTCACAACCAGTAATTAAGTGTGACTCAGTTTATAAAATCTTTGGAAGTAATGCTAAAAAACTTTTAGATCAAAGTGAGGGTATTGTAGATTCACAAAAATTTCAAGAAGCAGGATGTATTGTAGGGGTTAATGATGCTTCTTTTGAGGTAAATAAAGGTGAGATGCTTGTTGTAATGGGATTGTCAGGATCAGGAAAATCAACTTTACTAAGATGTGTATCAAGATTGACTGAAGCTACCTCTGGAAAAATTTTTATTGACGGTGAAGATCTATTGGCAATGAATAGTAAACGGCTGATTGAGCTAAGACGAAACAAAATGGGAATGGTATTCCAGAGCTTTGCCTTACTCCCTCATAAAACAGTTTTGGAAAATATAGCTTTTCCTCTTCAGATTAAAGGTTCATCAACTCACGAAAGTATAAAAAAAGCATTAGAAATGGTAGAACTTGTTGGATTAAAAGGAAGAGAAAATTATTTTCCAAGAGAATTGTCTGGAGGTCAGCAACAACGAGTAGGAATAGCTCGATCACTTGCAGTTGAACCAGATATATGGTTTTTAGATGAACCATTTTCTGCATTGGATCCTCTAATTAGAAAAGAAATGCAAGATGAATTTTTAAGACTTCAAGATGTATTGAATAAGACAATTATGTTTGTAACGCATGATTTTGATGAAGCTCTTAGGTTAGCTGATAGAATAGCTATTATGAAAGATGGTATAATTGAGCAATTAGATACTCCAGATAACATAGTTTTGAATCCTGCAACTGAATATGTAAGAAAATTTACTGAAGATGTTCCAAGAGAAAAAGTTTTAAGAATTGACTCTATAATGGATCCATACGATCCAAATATTTCAAGTTCTATTAATATTGCTAATAATGCAATAATAGAAACAGTAGCTGAAAAAATATTACATAGCAAAGAGAGCATCACTGTAATTGATAATAAAAATAATCCTATTGGATCTTTAAATCCGTCAAAAGTTATAAAAATTTTATTTGGAGATAAAATATAGTTTATGTTTCTAGACATAAATAAATCTAGACCAAAACAATTTGGAATATTATTTTTAATTTTTTTTATTTTATATTTTTTTATTCCACATAACGAATCAAGCTGGTTATGGAGATTGCCGCCACTTTTAAAAGATATTCCACTTATGATTAATAATCTCTTAGACAACTTAATGTTCAATTGGTTTAAAATTCAAGTTTGGGATCCAGATTGGGAAATGTATGAAGAAAAAACATTATTTAGACAAATTACAAGAGGTATTGCAAGTGGTGTTCTCTTCTTTATAATTTTCATCAGAGAGATTTTCTTAGGAGGTGTTCAAACAATCTCCTCAATAACTGGAGATGGTTTAATAAAAGCATTTAACTGGATCTATCTCCCCGCTTTACCTTGGACAGCTGTAGTAATAGGTGCCTTTATAATAGGCTATAAACTTCAGGGTATATATTTAGGAATTGTTGCTAGTTTAGGCTTTTTATATGTATCTATATTTGGTCAATGGGAACCAACAATGGAAACATTATCACTAGTTTTATTTACTGCACCAGTTTGTTTTATATTAGGACTTGGCTTAGGAATATGGGGTTTTTTTAGTCGACGCGTTGAAGCTACTTTACAACCTATTTTAAATGTTATGCAAACAATGCCCCACTTTTCATATTTAGTTCCTATTATTGTTTTATTTGGAGTTGGAGATCATGCAGGTGCAATAGCTACTATAATTTTTGCTACTCCTCCAATGGTAAGATTAACAATACTCGGTTTAAAAAAGATACCTCCTGACGTCGTTGAGTCTGGATTAATGAGTGGTTGTAATAAATTTCAGTTATTGTTTAGGGTTTTGATCCCAACTGCAAGAAGAGATATATTGATAGGTGTTAATCAGGTAATAATGCAATGTCTTGCGATGACGACAATTGCAGCTTTTATTGGAGCGAAAGGACTTGGTTTTAACTTAAAAGTAGCTTTAAATTCACTTAAAATTGGAAAAGCAGCAGAGATAGGAATTTGTGTTGTAATTATTGCAGTCGTACTTGATAAACTATCTCTTGCATGGGCAAATAAACAAAAAAATTACTTTTCTAACTTAAGCTTTATACAAAAAAATAAACCACTTTTTTCATTTATAATTTTTACATTTATTTGTGGTATAATAGCTTATTTTAGCTCCTTTTATTTTGCCAAAGGTTTTAATTACTTGTACATTATTCCTTTTGATAAAGGGTTAACAATATCTCCTTATTTAGACTCTTTTGTTGATTGGATTTGGGAAACTTTCTTTTATTATCTAAATACATTTAATGTATTTTTATTAACTTCTGTCCTTGGCCCCATGAAGCAAGCTTATTTAAATATGCCTGTAGTTTCAACATTATTTTTAGTTACTGGTGCAGGATATATAATAGGAGGACTTAGATCAGCATTAGTTGTATTTAGTTTGATAGTATTTATAGCCTTGTCAGAATATTGGGATAGAGCATTAATAACATTATATATGGCAACATTTGCGGTGGGTGTTTCAGCGATTATGGGTATTACTGTAGGTTCACTTTGTGCACAAAATGATTTTACAACAAGATCGATATTGTCAATTTGTGATTTTTTTCAAACTTTTCCATCATTCATTTATTTAATACCCGTAATTCTTCTTTTTGGTATTACAGATACATCTGTAATGATAGCAGCCATAGTTTATGCAAGTGTTCCAGCAACTAGATATACTGTTGAGGGCTTATTAAGTGTGCCTCCATCATTGCATGATGCAGGATCAATGTCTGGAGTTTCTAAGATTCAAAGATGGACGAATATTGAGTTACCTCTAGCATTTCCTCATATGATGCTGGGTATAAATCAAACTGTAATATTTGCACTTTTTATGATTGTACTTGGAGCTTTAATTGGAACGGAAGATTTAGGACAGATAATTATGGGATGCCTTTCAAGACCTAATGGAGCTGGAATTGGTCTTACATTAGGTATATTTATATCATTCATTTGCTTGGCTGTTGATAATTTAATAAGAACATGGGCAGATGAAAGAAAAAAAATGCTTGGTATAAATTAGTTATTCTCCAAGCAAAGAGTCATCTAAAATATTTGTGTCATAAGCTGAATAAGAATGCCATCCAACTACAGTCTGATCATAATCAATCAAACTTCCAGTCATTAATCCCGACTCTTCAGAACATAAAAAAGCTAACATTCTTGCAACGTCTATTGGTTTATTTAATCTTTTAAAAGGAACTTTGTTTTCAGCTTTTTTTAACCAATCTTTTTTTCCATTATGATATTTTTTTTGAACTTCATGTTCAGCTGGAGTATCAGTCCAACCTAAGTTTATCCCATTAATCCTTATTTGATGACCAGAAACGGCATTAGCAATATTTTTTATCATTATTCCAAGTGCTGCCTTGGAGGGACTATAAGCAGCTAAGAAAGGCATTCCACTATAGGCTGCAACTGATAGAACATGAGCAATTGTTCCTTTTACTTTATCTCTGATCATTATTTTTATTGCATCTTGCATTAAAAAAAAGGGGGCTCTTGTATTTACATTAAACATTCTTTCATATTCTTTAGGTGTTGTGCTTAAAATGGTACCACGTCCAGTATATGCTGCTGAATTAATTAAAGAATTAATCGTTCCAAATTTTTTATCTGTTTGAGAAATAATTTTTCTACAATCTTTTAAATTTTCTAAATCTGCTTTAACAAATATACATTCTGTTCCAAATGACTCTATTTCTGCCTTTACTTGTTTGCCTTTTTTTTCATTTCTTCCACAAATAGTTATACCTTTTGCTCCTCGACTAGCTAACAGTTTCGCAGTTTCTGCACCACTACCCTGTGTACTTCCCGTTACTACAACAATTTTATCCTTAAATTGTGAAGAAAGATTTTCTTTTAGTATTTTTTTCTTACTCATAATTTATATCAACAGTTTTTTTACTTTCAAATGCCTCGTATGCTGCATTAGCAATAATTAGTGCTTTTCTTCCATCTTCAAATGTAACCATAGGTTTTGAATTTGTTTTTATTGTTTCAACAAAACTATTAAATTGATCACGGTACGCTTGTTGATACCTTTCAATAAAGAAGAAATGTATTAGATCCTTAGAACTAGTTGAGTTAGATGTATATCTTTCTAAAGAATTTGGAGTTTGATTATTAGAGATAACCATACCTTTACTACCAAATACTTCAACACGTTGATCGTATCCATATACAGCTCTTCTGGAATTATTTATATGAATAAGAACACCTGACTTTGATTTTAATATAAACATAGCTGTATCAAAATCGTTTGCAATTTTAGCATTTTCATCAAATAAATTTTCACCAAATGCTGAAACCTGAATAATTGGGTCATCACCTAATATAAATCGAGACAAATCAAAATCATGTATTGTTGTATCTCTAAAAAATCCACCAGCAGCATTCAAATAATCTAATCCAGGAGCTGCTGGATCTCTGCTTGTAATTATAACCATCTCTAAATTACCAATTTCTTTATTAACTCTAGCTTGCTGTGCTTTGCTGTGACTTAGATCAAATCTTCTATTAAAACCAATTTGAATTGGTGATTTTATATCTTTAAGCTCTTCTTTGCATTTATTTACTTTATCAATATCTAAATCTATTGGCTTTTCGCAAAATACTGCTTTACCAGCATTAGCTGCCATTTTTATGAATTGAATATGTGTTGGTGTAGCAGATGCAATTAAAACAGCATTTGTATCAAAAGAAGTAATCGCATCTTCTGGATTTTTAACTACTTCTGCATTGTTAATATTTGCTACATCTGATGCAAATTCTTTATTAACATCATAAACAAATTTTAGATTAGTCTCAGGATTGGCATTAATTATTTCAGCATGCATTTTTCCTATTCGACCTGCACCAATTAAAGCAAAGTTAAGCATAAATTAAAAGTAAGATTAAGATAATAATATATAAAAAGAAACTTAAATCTTAAGCCATTTTGAATTTAATTCAGAAGATTTCTTAGCTGCAAAAATAAATCTAATTCCTTTTACACCATCTTCAATGGTTGGATAAGGAGGTTTAATATTTTTCAAATTTTTATTTTTATTATGCTTATGAATCATTTCTGCAAACTCAGTGTAAATATTAGCAAAAGCTTCAAAAAAACCTTCGGGATGCCCTGCGGCTACTCTAGAGGAAGATAATGAAAAATTAGAAATTCCTTCACTAGCTCTAGTTAGTATTTTTATTGGTTTATTTAACTCTGTAAATTTAAGATTGTTTGGATCATCTTGAAGCCATTCAACAGCTCCTTTATTGCCATACACTCTAATTTTTAATCCATTTTCTCCACCAGTTGCAGCTGATGATACCCAAATGGAACCTCTTGCATCGTTATTTAATCGCAGTAATAAAAAAGCATTATCATCAACACTCAGTTCTTTAGAGAGTGAATTTACCTCTGCTGCAACTTCTTTAACTTCTAATTCAGTTACGTATCTAAGTAAATGATATGCATGAGTACCAATTTCTGACAGGATCATTGATGGTCCACATATTTTTTTATCCAATCTCCATTTAAGTATATTTCTTTCGTCTTTTTTCTTAATTGCAACTGTATATCCTTGCGGGTACTCGACATTTACAAGATTAATTTTTCCGATTTTACCAGAACTAACTATATTTTTTGCTTCTCTTAACATTGGATAAGCAGAATAATTATGAGTAAGAGCAAATATAGTTTTATTTTTATAGACTAAATGTTTTAATTTTTCTGCATCTGAAATTGTTGCGGTAAGTGGTTTATCACAAACGATATGAATTCCCCTTTCAATAAATGGTTTTGCTATTTTTAAATGATCACCAGATGGTGTCATAATACCTAAAGCCTCTATTCCATCTACTCTTTGAGATTCAATTAAAGCCATTTTTTTGAAATTATCATAACAACGTGATACATCCAGTCCCAAGGATTGCCCAAATTTTTTGGACTTATTAATATCCTGTGAAAAAACACCTGCTTTAAAATCAAATCTGTTATCAAATCGTGCTGCTAATCTATGAGTATATCCTATAAAAGAGTTTGGACCACCGCCAACAAAACCTATTCTAATTTTGTTTTGATTATTAAGAATATCATTTCTTAATAAATCTAATTTTCCAAAAGCTATTTTATTTTTTTTTGGCATTAATGAACAATTCCACCATCAATAACATAATTTTGTGCTGTACAACCTGAGCTTTGATCAGAGGCAAAAAATAGAACAGCCTTAGATATATCATCTGGAACTAACATCCTTTTGATACATTGATCTTCTAACTGTTTTTTTTCAATTTCAGGAGTTAACCACAATTCTTTTTGTCTTTCTGTTATTATCCATCCAGGAACAACACAATTTACTCTTATATTGTAAACTCCTAAATCTCTTGCAAGTGATCTTGTTAGTCCCATAATTCCTGATTTTGCTGTTGTGTAACCAGGCATGCCTCCCTGTCCTTTCATCCATGAGAAACTTCCAATATTTACTATTGTACCTTTTCCTAACTCCTTCATATCTTTGTAAACTGCTTGTGCTGCAAAAAAGAAATGTTTTAAGTTAATGTTCATTCTATCATCCCAATATTCTGGAGTAACATCATCTATATTATGTCTTTCATCATTAGCTGCATTATTTATTAAAATAGATATAGGTCCTAAAGATTTCTTTATATATTCAATGGACTCTTTTAAATCTGAAATCTTTTTTAAGTCACACTTTATAAAATAAATTTTTAATTTAAATTTTTTATAAATTTTATTAACTAATTCTTTTCCTATTTTTTCATTGATATCAAGAAAGGCTACTTTAGAATGTTGTAATGCAAATTGCTCAACTATACTTGCACCTATTCCTGAAGCACCACCTGTAATAATAACTACTTTGTCTTTAATTGAAGAATATTTTACAATTTCTTTATTCATTTTTAATGATAATAGACTATGTTTGTGTTACTTTACTACAATAATGTTTAATATAATTAAATTAAATGAAAAGGATAATGTTGGTGTTGCTCCAATGGATATTCCAAAAAATAAGAAAATTGCTGAAGAATTTGTTACAATTGAAAATATTCCTTTTGGTCACAAAGTAAGTATTAAAAACATAAAAAAAAATTCTTATATTTTCAAATACGGTCAGATAATTGGATCTGCTACTAAAGATATAAAAGTTGGAGAACATGTTCATTCTCATAATTTAAAGTTTTTAGAATTTGATCGAAAATATGATCATAAAAAAATTAAAGAAGAAAAAATAAATAAAAGTAATTATTTTTTTGATGGTTATTTAAGATCTAATGGCGAAGTTGGAACAAGAAATTATATAGGTATTATTAGTACTGTAAATTGCTCAGCAACAGTTGTTAATAAAATTGCAAAAAATATAAATAATTATTTAAAAAACAAAAATTTTAAAAATATTGACGGAGCTGTTGCAATAAAACATTCTTCAGGGTGTGGCTCTAATTCATCAGGCTACGGAATGGATTTATTACATAGGACAATTGAAGGTTTTAAAAAACATCCTAATTTTGGAAAAGTATATGTAATTGGATTAGGATGCGAATGTGCACAACTGTCAATGTTTCAAAACCAAATAAATAAAATTAATACTCAATATTTTAATATACAGGATGAAGGTGGCACTTCACAAATAATATACAAAATTTCAAATAAAATTTTAAAACAACTTGATGAAGTAGATTCAATAGAAAGAGTTAAAGTGCCCATATCTAAGTTAAAAGTAGCACTTCAATGTGGTGGTTCTGATGGTTACTCTGGAGTTACAGCAAATCCCGCTTTAGGATATGCATCTGACATAATAGTAAAAAATGGAGGTTCAACTATTTTAGCAGAAACACCGGAAATTTACGGGGCAGAACATTTGTTAATCGAGAGAGCTAAAAATAAAAAAATAATAGATAAGTTACAAAATCAAATTTCGTGGTGGAAAAAATATGCTGATATGAATGGAGTAACTTTAGATGGTAATCCCTCACCTGGAAACAAAAAGGGGGGCTTAACAACAATTTTAGAAAAATCTCTTGGTGCTGTTGCAAAGGGAGGTAATGCCGTTATGTCTGATGTTTTAGATTATGCTGAAACATTAAAAGAAAATGGTTTTAATTTTATGAATTCACCTGGGTATGACCCGGTTTCAGTCACAGGACAAGTAGCTTCTGGAGCTAACGTGATCTGTTTTACTACGGGTCGAGGATCTTGCTTTGGTTTTAAACCATCACCAAGTATAAAAATAGCAACTAATACAAATATGTATAACAGAATGATTGAAGATATGGATATAAATGCAGGCACAATAATGGATGGAGAAAAAAGTTTAGAGGAAGCTGGAAAGGAAATATTTCATGAAATAATTTCAGTTGCTTCAGGCAAAAAATCAAAAAGCGAACTTAATGGTTATGGGGATGATGAATTTAATCCTTGGATAGTTGGAGCCACACTATAATCACAATGGTAAAGGAGAGCTTTTATCTATTAGATTATTATCATACAAAAATTGCCAAAACTCATTAGGTAATTTTTTATTATATAGATCAACATTTTCTTCCACTTGTGATATTGATGTCATTCCCAAGACACAAGAGGATACTATTTCATTAAAATAAGGAAATTGAATAGCAGCTTCTCTAAGTTGAATATTATATTTTTTACATGCATTGTTTAAAGCATATGCTTTGTTTAACCAATAATCTGCTGATTCGTGTTCTTTAGGAATTCTTACAAGACTCTCTTTTAAATTCGTTATCCAGTTTTCATCTAATTTAGAGTAATCGAAGTGTGTATCTGGACTTGGGTTTATTAACAGACCGCTATTAAAAACACCTCCCAGAATAAGAGTTATATTTTTTTCTTTACAGATTGGAATTAAAGTTTGCAAACTTGTTTGATCTGCTAAAGTATATCTTCCCGCTAAAAGAAAACAATCAAACCAGCCTTCTTTTGCATATTCTGTAAGCATTTCATTTTGATTCATTCCACATCCTAATGCTGTAACTACCCCCTCATCTCGTAATTTAAGCATTGCCTGTATAGCACCCTTTTTAGATTGCTCAAAATGATCAGGGTGATTGTCTGGATCATGTAAATATAAGATATCTATTTTTTCAATATTAAGTCTCTTTAGGCTATCCTCAAATGACCTCATTGCACCATCATATGAAAAATCAAATTGAGAATCTTTATCTATAGGAGAACCAGCAAATTTTTCCACAGCCTTTGAGTTTTCGACATCAATAATAATTCTTCCTACTTTAGTTGATATAACATAATCATTTTTATTTTTTTTACTTAAAAAATTACCTAGTCTTTTTTCAGACATTCCAGAGCCATATAAAGGAGCTGTATCAAAGTATCTTAAACCTTTTTCCCATGCAGCTTCAATTGTTGAATAGGCATCTTCCTCATTTACTAAAATAGGCCAACCTCCTATAGGAGCACATCCAAGACCAAGCTCTGTAACTTCTAAATTTGTTCTACCTATCCTTCTTTTTTTTATATTCATCATAATTCTAAGCTACCATTAAATGAATCTTTATATAATTTTAAAAAATCATCTTTGTTTAATTCTAAAGGATTTGTTGACGTTGATGGGTCTGACAATGCCATTTCACTCATTTTTTCGAAAAGATTATCCTCTTTTATTAATTCTTTAAGAGTGTGAGGAATATTAAGTTCTCTTCTCATTTCTAATATCCATTCAATAAAAGTATTAAAGCTTTCATTTTTTAAGTTTAAATATCTAGAAAGATTAATAATTTTATCTTCAATTACTTCTTTATTCTTGATTAATACGTAAGGCATAAATACTGCATTTGTTAAACCATGATGCGTATTATATATTGCTCCTACAGGATGACTTAATGAATGAATGGCACCCAAACCTTTTTGAAATGCTATAGAGCCCATAGATGATGTTGCTAACATATTTGCCCTTGCTTTTAAATCTTGCCCATTTTTGAATGCAGAAATTAAGTTATCTTTAATCATTTTCATTCCTTCTAAAGCAATTCCCTGAGACAATGGGTGGAAAATATGAGATGAATAAGCTTCAAGACAGTGTGCCAATGCATCCATTCCAGTAAAGGCTGTTAAAGCAGGTGGCAAAGGTATAGTTAAATCAGGATCCAGTATAACAACTGAAGGTAGCATCTTGGGATGAAATATAATTTTTTTTTCTTTTGTAGTTTCATTAGTGAAAACTGATGCTCGTCCCGTTTCTGAACCTGTTCCTGCTGTTGTAGGTACAGCTATTATTGGAAATATTACCTCACTATTTGCACGAGTCCACCAATCTCCAATATCTTCAAAATCCCATAACGGTCTTTGTTGTTTAGACATAAATGCAATACCTTTTCCGGTGTCCATGCCTGAACCACCTCCTACTGCAATAACGCCATCATGACCATTTTGATTGAATTGCTTAACACCCTCATCTACATTTTGACCAGTTGGATTTGATTGTACATTGCTAAATATATTTGCCGATTGATTTAATGAATTATTAATCTTATTTATTATACCAGTTTGCAAAATACCTGGATCAGTAACTATTAAAGGATTTTTAATATTTAAATCATCACATGCTTTTTGGATGTCTTTTATTCTATTTAAACCAAACCACATTGCTGTTGGATAATTCCAATTAATATTTTGAATTTCCATTAGATAGTCCTTATGTGATAACTTTTTGCTCTTGTTAAATGATCAAATCCTAAAACAGAGAGTGTTACTCCAATACCAGTATCTTTAACTCCAGTCCAAGCAAGACCTGGGTCAAGATAATCACATCTATTCATAAAAAAAGTTCCTGTATCTACCTTTAGACCCATATCTTGTGCAAATTCTTTATCAGATGTCCAAACACTTGCTGTTAGTCCATAAGCACTATCATTCATTAATTCGATAGCATCTTTTTCATTTTTTACTTTCATAATACCAACAGTTGGACCAAATGTTTCTTCTTTCATAAATTCCATTGAATGATTTACTTCAATTAGAGCTGATGGACTAACATAACAATTAATCCCATCGTCAACTTTAAATTTATTTGAGTCAATTATATTTTTAGCTCCATTATTTAGTGCTTGCGAAACCTGTGTTCTTATAAATTTTGCAGCATTAATTCTAACAACAGGTCCTAAATTAGTATTTTCTTCTAAAGGATTACCCAAAATATATTTTTCAGTAATTGACTTAAAGCCATCAATAAATTTATCATATATACTTTCATCAACATATATTCTTTCGATACCACAGCAGGATTGACCAGAATTAAAGTAGGAACCATCAACTAAATTTTCGATTGCATGTTCAAGATTACAATCACTTCTCACATATGCAGGATCTTTCCCCCCAAGCTCTAATCCTGCGCCAATGAATCTTGTGCCTATAGATTTTTTAATTTCTTTTCCTCCACTTACAGAGCCAGTAAATAAAACATGATTAATTCTATAATCAGAAATAACTTTTGACGTAGAAGAGTGGTCTAAATGTAGAAATTGAAATATATTCTTTGGCATAGCTGCTTTAGTAGCAGCA